>JALYXJ010000162.1 GCA_030947165.1 Gemmatimonadota bacterium | reverse complement strand
CGCTCAGATACGTGGCGCTCGCGCCGTATTCGCCTCCCACGCTCAATCCCTGGAGCAGCCTCGCGACGACGAGCAGCGTTGGCGCGAGCACGCCAATCGCCGCGTAGCCCGGCGTGACGGCGATGAGCAGCGATCCGGCGCACATCAACAGCACCGACAGGCTCAACGCGGCGCGGCGCCCATGACGGTCGGCGTAGCGGCCCATGATCCAGCCGCCCACGGGGCGCATCAGAAACCCGACGGCGAACACCGCCGCCGCGTTGAGGAGCTGCGCGGTCTGGCTGGCCGGCGGGAAGAACGATCTGGCGAAGTAGAGCGCGAACGCCGAGTAGACGTACCAGTCGTACCACTCGACCAGATTGCCGATGGAGCCGCCGATGATCGAGCGGAGCCGACGGGTGCTCACTTGCCGGCCGGCGCGCGCACGCCGTGCGCGGCGAAGTTGCGGATGATCGCGGCGAACGTGACGGGATCGTCGAAGGGCAGCGCGTGCGCGGCGTGGCTGACGCACTCCAGCGTTGCACCCGGCGCACCGGGAACCTCGATGCCGACGAGCCGCGCGACCTCACTGGCCCATCGCACGGTCACCACGGGATCGCGCGCCCCGCACACCACGAGCGTCGGCGTGCCGATCAGCGGCAGCTTCTCCTCCACGCGGTCGGCGAGCGCATGGCCGAGAGTCGCCAGGAGTCGCCGCGGTCCGGCGCGCAGATAGTCGGCCGCAACGAGCAGGGCGAGCTTCAACGGCTCGCGCGGGACGTCGGCGACCACGCGCAGAAGCTGTCCCACCATCGTACGATGGGCTCGATCCATCGTGGGAGCGTTGAGGACGAGCCCCAGCGCGCGATGTGGCGCCCGGATGACGAGATCCACGATCACCTGGCAGCCGTACGAGTTGCCGACGAAGATCGCGGGTCCGATCCCGCGCGCATCGATCCACTCCTCGAGCGCCGACGCGAGCTCACGAAGGCCCAGTGGATGCGCGGGCGATCCACTGCGCCCGAATCCCGGGAGATCGGGGCCGGCGACCTGAAAGTCCTCGGCCAGCCGCGCCATGGTGGGTGCCATGTAGCGTGCCGAGACGCCGAGCCCGTGCACGAAGACGATGGGCTTCGCGTCGATTGGCGTCGAGACGAGGCCGTGCATCGTCACGCCGCCGACGGTGTCCCAGACGGAGTGAAGAGTGCCGGTCGTCATGGCAGCAAGTTTAATCGCCATCACCGGCGAACACGCGGCACTCGCGATCAGCCACCCTTGGGCAGCAGCGCGAGCGCCGAAAGGCCTTCCTGCTCCACCTGATCGATCGTGCAGCGGCGTGGTGGCTTGTCGGGGCGCCAGCGCAGAAACGATGTGCCGTGGCGGAAGCGACCGCCGGAGAAATGATCGTACTGCACTTCGACCACGAGCTTCGGATCGAGCGGCTCCCACTCGCCTGTGCGCTCGGTGCTCCATCGGCTCGGTCCGCCCGGCGCCTGCCCCGTGAAGCCAGGTGGTTTCTTCAGCTTCTCGAGCCTGGCCGTGACGGCCAGCTTCTCACTGTTCGGGATGTTGGACGTGAAACCGACGTGATGCAGCAATCCGCCTTCGTCGTACAGACCGAGCAGGAGCGAGCCAAGGACCTTTCCCTTCGACGCGTAGCGAAAGCCACCGACGACGCACTCCGCGGTCCGCATCGACTTCATCTTCTGCATGCCGTCGCGCGTGCCGCTGAGATACGGGACGTCGAGGCGCTTGGCGATCACGCCATCCAGCCCGCCGCCGACCGACCGAAACCACTTCGTGACGGTCACCATCTCCGTCGTCGCCGGGCTCAGTCGAACCGCGAGTCCCTTCGGGACGTTGGCCACCACGAATGCCTCGAGCGCGCGGCGCCGCTCGACGAGCGTTTCCTCTGCGAGCGACGTTCCCTTCGCGTCGACGAGCAGGTCGAACACGACGAGCGACGCCGGACTTTCCTCGGCAAGCTTGAGCACGCGGCTCTTCGCGGGATGGATACGCAGGAGCAGCTCGTCGAACGAGAGTGAGCCGTCGTGCGAAATCACGATCTCCGCGTCGAGCACGAAGCGCTCGGCCTTCACGCGGCCGAGGGTCTCCACGAGGTCGGGGAAGTAGCGCGCGAGCGGCTTCCCGGCCTTCGACATGAGATCGATCCTGTCGCCGTCGCGGAAGGCGAGGCAGCGAAAGCCATCCCACTTGGGCTCGTACTGCCAATCGTCGCCGGTGGGCAGCTCGTCCACGAGCTTCGCCTCCATCGGCTGATAGGTGCGTGGCAGAGGAAGGCTCACAGCACGTCCTCGAGCTGAAAGCGGCCGCGCTTGGCGAGCAGCGGCTGCCAGAGGTCGCCCACTTTCCTGAGCCGCGCCGGGACGTTGTCGAGGCGGAAGTCAGTGAGGGCGACCCCGGCTTCCACTTCCTTCCACGTGATCGGCGCGGAGACGGTGGCGCTCGGCTTCGGGCGAACGGAATAGATGGACGCGAGCGTGCGGCCCCAGGCATTCTGATTGTAGTCCACGAGGACCCGCCCGGCGGGCCGCGCCGCGATTCGGTATTCGGCGGTGAGCAGCTTTGGATATTTGGCGGCGAGCGTCTGGGCGAGGGCCTTGGCGAAGGTCCACACC
>JALYXJ010000410.1 GCA_030947165.1 Gemmatimonadota bacterium | reverse complement strand
GCACCGCCTTGTGCTCGATCGGCGTGGTGACGACCGCGCCGCGGCCGCTCTCACGGCGGGCGCGCCAGACGCCGATGACCGCCATGTTGTCGGCCTCGGTGCCGCAGGAGGTGAACACCACCTCGTCCGAGGCAGCGCCAAGACATCGGGCGAGGCGCTCTCGGGCCTCATCGAGCGCCGTGCGCGCCTCGCGCCCCCAGCGGTGCACGCTCGACGGGTTGCCGAAGCGGGGCCCGAAGAACGGCTGCATCGCCGCCAGCACTTCCTGGCGGACGGGGGTGGTGGCGGCGTGATCGAGGTAGACGGGTTCAGGCATACCCTTGAAAACTAGCGACTTGACTGGAGCGGTGAAACGGCGGGCCCGACCCGAATGGTCGGCCGCTTGTGACACTCGGTAGCGGATGCGTACGTATTGCCCGCATGACCGACTATCCGATGCCGTACTCCCCGCCGCGCCTTCCCGCCGACCAGACGCCGCTCTCGCTGGAGGCCGCTCGCGAGCGGGCGATCCGCCTCCTCTCCGACGGCTATGCCTACGATGTGATCGGCGAGCAGGAGTTCGAGTGGCGGCTCGGCCAGATGAGCCACCTCGACAGCCCGCATGCGATCGACGCGCTGGTGGCCGACCTGGTCGCGCCGGCGCCTGGATCGACCGGCGTGGCGGTGGGGCAATCACCCGTGTTCGAGCCGCACGGCCGCGTGGTGGGCATCATGAGCGAGATCCGCCGCCAGGGTCCGTGGCGCGTGCCGCAGCGGCTGCGGGTCAAGGGCATCATGAGCGACGTGAAGATCGATCTCCGGTACGCCGTGCTGCCGCCCGCCTGCACGATCGACGTCACCGCCATCATGGCCAACGTCAGCTTCATCGTGCCGCCCGGCATGATCGTCGACTTCGAGGTCACGTCGTTCATGTCGTCGGCCCACAACGACGAGCGCTCGATGGCCACTAGCGTCTACACGCTGCCGCACGTCCGCATCCGCGGCCGCGCGATCATGGCCGAGCTGAAGGTGCGCGCGCGCGAGCTGGGCCGCTAAGCGTCGCCTCGACGCAGCACAGCGCGAACCGGCGCCGCATCCAGGCCCTCCAGGCGCTGCGGCAGGGCGATCAGCTCGTAACGGCCAGGCGCCGCCACTCGCAAGTCGAGATTCTCGAGCACGCAGGCCCCTGCGCCGAACAGCGCATGGTGGACGTCGAGGGTCTTGCTCTCGCGCTCGTCCACCGATGGCGCATCCACGCCCACGAGCAGCAGCCCGCGCGCCGCCAGCGCCGCCGCCGTGGCCGGCGCGAGCACGGGCCAGCCGTCCGGGAAGCGGCCGTCCGCGATGGTGCGCCCGGTGCGCAGCAGCAGCCGCTCGCACCCGGCGAGGCGCAAGTCCTCGGCGTCCAGCGCCAGTGGACCGTCGGGCTGGTCGCTCACGTCCAGCACGAGCGCGGGACCGAGGAAGGCGCTGAGGGGAAGTTGGTCGCTTCCTGCCCCAGCGTCGCGAACGTGCAGTGGCGCGTCGGCGTGTGTGCCCACGTGCGGGCTTCCCGCAATGTGCGACAGGTTCACGCTCGCACCGCTCGCCAACCGGCAGGTCCAGCCACAGGAAAACGGGACGTCGCCAGGCCACTCGGGCGTACCCCGCCGCACGAGGACCGAGACGTCGAGGATCACGTGGTGGGGGCACCATAGAACTTCGCCCGCACGGCCCAGAGCGCGGGGAAGAACTTCTGATCGATCGTGCGGGCGAGGTACTTCGCGCCCAACGTGCCGCCGGTGCCGCCGGTGAGAGGGCCGAGCACGCGCTCCACGAGCTGCACGTGCTTGAAGCGCCACAGCCCGAACTGCTGTTCGTACTCCAGCAGCGCTTCCGCGAGGAAGAACAGCGTGGTCGGGCGCTCGCCGGTGTAGAGCATTTCCAGCTCGACCTTCTGCGCGGCCAGCAGCTTCATGTAGAGATCCTGGAGCGTGGGCCGCGCGAGCGCGCGCTGCACGAGCGGCGGGATCTCGCCGTGTTCCTGAAGCACCTGCATGAAGTGGGGCTCCCGCAGCCCCGACGCCGCCTCGATCGCGCGGAACTGCACGCTCTGCGAGCCGCTGGAGCTGCCGAGGTGCTGCCGGAACTCGGCGAAGTGCTGCGGTGGCAGCGTCTCGAGCGCGGAGAGCTGTGCCGAGACTATGCGCATGAGCGCGTTGATGCGCCCCATGCGGAACAGTGCGAACTCCGGCTCGTGCGCCTGGAAGGCATCGATCAGCAGGTCGTGCTCGTGAAGGATCTCCTTGAACCAGAGCTCGCTCGCCTGATGCACGACGATGAACAACAGCTCGTCCGGATGCTCCGACCGCGGATGCTGGAGCGCCAGGAGCGCGTCGAGCGCGAGATAGGAGCCGTACGTGACCTCGCCATGCTCGTTGTCGCTCAAAAGGTCGCAACCTCGAGCGCGACGACGTCGTCGACGCGCATCATCTCGGTGGTGGAATACGGCTCGCCGTACCGCGTGCGAATCAGCGAGCCGTAGGTGGCGGCGTAGTGCCGGATGACGTCGTACAGCGGCTCGCCGTTGGGGAACACTTCGCCCGCCTGGATCTCACCGTCGAACTGCGAGCTGTAGCAGCGCACCGCCGCGAGCTTCTGCTCGAACTCGTCGGTGATGTCCACGACGAAGGTGGGGCGCACGAAGTCCTGACGGTAGGTGAGCGAGTGCAGGATCTTGTGTGGCCGATGCTTCGGCACATCGTGGGCGATCTTCGCGAGGCCGGCCACGAAGCAGGCATCGCGCACCAGGCCGGCCGCGGCGCGATGATCGGGATGGCGCCCCTCGGACGCCGGTGCGATCACGACGCGCGGGCGGAACCGGCGAATCATCCTGGCCAGCGCCTCGCGCGTCGCCGGCGAGTTCTCGATTCCCGCGTCCGGAAGCCCGAGCGTCTCGCGTGCGCTGACCCCGAGCACCTCGGCCGCGCTGGACGCTTCCTGCGCGCGCAACGCCGCCGATCCGCGCGTTCCCATCTCGCCCTGCGTCAGATCCACGATGGCCGTGCGCTGCCCCCGCTTCGCAGCCTTGATGAGGGTGCCACCACACGTGAGCTCGACGTCGTCGCGATGGGCCGCGATGGCGAGAATGTCGACTGGTTGCATGGCGGGGGAATATAGGGGCCCACACCCCAACTGCGGAGTAGCCCCGAGCGCGAGTGGCAGTACGCCAGCGCCCGCGCCTTGCCGGCCGTACCTCGTACCTCGTACCTCGTACCTCGTACCTCGTACCTCGTACCTCGTACCTCGTACCTGGTACCAGGTACGGCCGGGTGTCCTCATCGCGGACACGCAGCGTCTCGTTGCCGCCACGACTCGCTCACTCGTACCGCAACGCCGCGACGGGGTCCAGCCGCGCCGCCCGCACCGCCGGCAGCATGCCGAACACGATCCCTGTCACGGCGCTGATCCCCAGCGCCGCCAGCACGCTGCCGGTGGACGTCGTGGCCGGAATGGAGGGCCAGGCCGTGCGCACGCCCACCGCCACGAGGATGCCGAGGAAAAGGCCGACCGCTGCACCGATGCCCGTGAGCGTGACCGCCTCCACGAGGAACTGCCAGAGGATCGTCCACTTCGTGGCGCCGAGGGCCTTGCGGACGCCGATCTCGCGCGTGCGCTCGGTAACGGAGATCATCATGATCGCCACGACGCCGATGCCGCCCACGAGCAGCCCGACCGACGACAGCGCGAGCCCGACGACAAAGAAGGTGCCGAACAGCTTGTTGTAGATGGACCAGAGCCGGTCCTGCGTGACGATGTCGAAGTTGTTCGGCGCACGTGCGCGCAGCCCACGGTGCGCGCGGAGCGCGGCGATCACGTCGTCCACCGCTTCCTGCGTCGTCACGCCAGTGTGCGGCTTCACGATCAGGTTGTTGCCGCGCATCCAGAGATTCAGATGCCGGCGCGCCGACTCGAACGGGACGATGGCCTTCGGCGAGTCCCCGCCCCCCGCCGAGGTCGGCGTGCCCATCGGGCTCGACGTGTAGTGATAGAAGCCGATCACCTTGAACTGCACGTCGTCGATCATGATCAACTTGTCGATCGGATCCGACGTGCCGAAGAGCTGCTCAGCCAACTTGTCGTTGACGAGCACCACCTTCGCGCCGGTGGCGTTCTCGGCGTAGGTGAAGCTGCGGCCGGGATAGATGTCGCCGCCGTCGATCTCCGTCCAGTTCGGCGTGTACACCTCCATGCCCGCGTTCGGGATGACCTTGTCCTTGTACTTGAACGACGCGCCGGTCCCGACGTGGGCCGTCACGGCCCGGATGGTGGGGAGACGCTCGATCAGCGTCACCTCGTCCATCGTGATCGCCGGGTTGCGCCGCTCCGGGCA
>JALYXJ010000405.1 GCA_030947165.1 Gemmatimonadota bacterium | reverse complement strand
AAGACGGCCGATCGCCTCGAAGTAGACGGCGCGCTCCTCGCGCGATGGCGCGGTCGCGATCTGCTCGATCAGCGCGTCCGCACCCTCTTCACCGGTGCGCGCGAGCACGTCGAAAATGTCGTCGGCGCGCCGTTCGGGGTGGTTCACCAGCTCGGTGATCACGGCGTGCAGCACCGGTGCGGTGGACAGTCGCTTCACGGTGAACACGAACGCCCGCTTCACCTCCAGGTCGTGAACGTCACGCTCGCGGTGCACGATGCGATGAAAGAGGTCCCGTACTACTGCGCTCTTGCCAGTGCGCGCTGCGGCTTCCGCCTGCGCCGCGAGCTCATCCAGCTCCGCGACGAGCCGATCGGCGCCAGCCTGCGCGGCGGCGGCGTCGGGGCCCGGCGGCTCTGATTGCACCGGCGGCATGTCGAGCACCACACCGAGGTCGAGATCCGGAAGCGGACCACGAGCCGCGAATCGCACGGACGGCCCCACCGAGGCGCTGGGGAGACCGCCGGGTGCGGCCACCAGCACGCGTGCCGCACCCAGCACGTCCGCGGCGGTCGCGCCAGCGTCCACCTCGATGCTCGCCACGCCGTGGACCGCCATCTGCGCCGCGACCTCGCGGACCCCCGACAGCGCGGCGGCGAGCGGTGTTCCGTTCGCGGACATCGAGTCGGCGTCGGCGGTGAACGTCGCCGGTCCGTCCTTCGCGATCGTGACGAAGGCCCGAAGCTGTGCCTTCTGCTCGTCCACGTTGCCGGCGTCGTGCAGGAGCAGCCAGACGAGGCGGGCAAAGTGGCGTGCGAGCGTGACCGCGTGATCCATGAGTGCAAGCTACGACGACACGGCCTGCCCTCGCCACGGCCAGTGCGTCCGGCGCGGTGTGCTCACGCCCGCCACCCGACCCGCCGCTTTACATTCCACCGATCCTCTCGCCCGCTGCATCCATGCGTCCTCTGCCTCTCGTCTCTCCAATCGCTCTTGCGCTCGCCGCGCTGCTGGTCGGCGCCTGTCGGACGGCGGAGTCTGTGCTGGTGAGCGTCGCGTCTCCCGACGCCGACCAGATCCATCGCGACATCGCCTACCTCGCCGACGATCGTCTCGAGGGGCGCGGCACCGGCACGGCCGGGAACGACAGCGCCGCCGCCTACCTCGCGCGACGGCTGTCGGCGCTCGGGCTCCGCCCGCTCCTCGTCGACACCGCACGCGGCGATTGCCGAGGGGCGGAGGTGCCGACGTCGTGCCGCGTCTTCCTGCAGCGCTTCACGGCGTACAGTGCCGAGATGGCGCACGCCGGGCGTGCGGGGGGTGTGCCGACGCAGAACGTCATCGCGCTCATTCCCGGCCGCGACCCGGCGTTGCGCAGCCAGTTCGTGGTGATCGGCGCGCACTACGACCATCTCGGTCGCTCGACTGCCGGTGCGATGGACCCGGAGGCGAGGGACGCGATTCGCAACGGCGCCGACGACAACGCCTCCGGCACCGCGGCGGTGCTGGAGCTCGCCCGCATGTTCTCCGAGCGGCCGGCGCGACGCTCGATCCTCGTGGCGCACTTCAGTGGCGAGGAGCTCGGCCTCCTCGGCTCGCAGTGGCTCGTCGAGCACGCGCCGGCTCCCGTGACGCTCGACAGCGTCACCGCGATGGTCAACTTCGATATGGTGGGCCGTCTGCGGAACGACAAGCTGATCGTGTACGGCGTCGCCACCGCGCATGAGCTGCGCGCGATCGTCGACAGCGCCAACGTCGCGCCGCGACTGAGCATCAGCGCGCAGGGCGACGGCTTCGGACCCTCCGACCACAGCTCGTTCTACGCGAAGGGAATTCCGGTGCTCCACTTCTTCACCGATCTGCACGACGACTATCATCGCGCCACCGACGACGTGGAGAAGATCAACACGACCGGGGAGGCGCGCGTCGTCGCCCTGGCGGAGCGTGTCGTGCGCGCCATCGCCGATCGTCCGGCGCGACTGACCGCGGTGCGCGTCGCTGCCCCAACACCGGCGATCGGCGGCCGCGAGAGCTCGGGCGCCTACCTCGGCTCGATCCCTGACATGAGCGCCGCCGACGTCCCCGGCCTTCGGCTCAGCGGCGTGCGGGCCGGCAGCCCGGCGGATCTGGGCGGACTGCGTGCGGGCGACGTGATCGTCGCCTTCGGCGGACGCAAGGTGAAGGACTTGTACAGTTATACCGACGCCCTCTACGCCAACAAGCCGGGCGACAGGGTGGAGGTCGTGTTCCTCCGGAACGGCAGCCGGCAGACAACGAGCGTCACGCTGGGCCGGCGCGGCCAGTGATCGTCGCGGCGCGCTGATGCCGCTCACGGTGTGGTCGTCCGCACGCTACACATTTCCATTGCCGGTCGGGCACCGCTTTCCGGTGGCCAAGTACGCCTTGCTGCGCGAGCGCGTCGTGGCGGAGGGCATCGTGCCCTCCGAGCGGGTGCTCGATCCCGAGGGCGCCGCGGACTCGGAGCTGCTGCTGGTGCATACCGGAGATTACGTGCGTCGCTTTGTCGGCGGTGCTCTGGATGACGCCGAGGTGCGCCGGCTTGGCTTTCCCTGGTCGCCCGAGCTGGTGGAGCGCTCCCGCCGCGCCGTCGGCGGCACCGTGGCAGCCGCACGGCACGCGCTGGCGCACGGGATTGCGATGAACCTCGCTGGCGGTACGCATCACGCCTTCGCCGATCATGGCGAAGGGTTCTGCGTATTCAACGACGTCGCGATTGCGATCCGTGCCCTCCAGGGGACGGGGAAGATTCGGCGCGCCACGGTGGTCGATCTTGACGTGCATCAGGGCAACGGCACCCACGCGATCTTCGCCGGCGATCCCGACGTCTTCACCTTCAGCATGCACGGCAGCCGGAACTATCCCTTCCACAAGGTGGCCGGCACGGTCGACGTGGAGCTTCAGGATGGCACGGGAGACGACGTCTACCTCGACCTGCTCGCGACGACGCTGCCACGCGTGCTGGCGGAAGCGCAACCGGACCTCGTCTTCTTCATCGCCGGCGCCGATCCTCACGAGGGCGACCGTCTCGGGCGGCTGAAGCTCTCGTTCGACGGCCTGGCTCGGCGCGACGCGTACGTGCTCGAGCGGTGCCGCGAGGTGGGCCTGCCCGTCGCGATCACGATCGGCGGAGGATACGGCGCGAACATCGCCGACACGGTCGCCGTGCACGCGACCACCGCGCGCATTGCCGCGTCGATGAGTTGAATCATGCGAATGGTGCGCCGGTCGCAAGATCAAGAGCGTGGTACTGCTCCATCATCCAGCGGATCATTCCGAGGGCATCCGAACTTCCAATTGCCCCTCCAGGCTGCCTGCCGTGAGGAGGCATCGCTCCTTTACTCGTCGAGATCGGTGGAGGGCTGACTTCTTCTTTTTTCTTGCTGCAGGACTTACCTCGGTGCCCTGTGCCGCGGATCACTGCCAGTCAGGCAACTCCAAAGGAAGAATCGTCCGGCCAACAGCGCGTATGAGTAAAGGATGGATGCCAGACTGGTCGAGCTGCCTGGCGGGCCATTGGGACGATTGCCGGCGCGAGGAGCGATCCGCCGGATGTTGGAGCAGTTCCAAGCTGTTGCTCTTGCGACCGGCGCATCGATGGATGATGGAGCCGTTCCGCCCTTCCCTCCGCACGATGCTTCATCACACTGAAGGACCATGCCTCCCATTCCGCCCCCTCGAGCCGACGGCTACACGAGTACCACTCCCGTCCCGTTGTATTGGGCCGAGTACGGCGACCCTGCCGCACCGCCCCTGCTGCTGCTGCACGGAGGACCCGGCGCGAGTCACGAGTACCTCCTGCCCCAGATGCTGGCGCTCGCGTCGGAGCACCGGCTTGTGTGCTACGACCAGCGCGGCGGCGGGCGCTCGCGGTCCGACGACGACCGCGCGCCCATCGGGTGGCCGGACCAGGTCGCCGATGTCGCGCGTGTGGTCGCGGAGCTCGACGTGGCGCCGGTCAACCTCGTGGGCTACTCGTGGGGTGGACTGCTCGCGATGTTGTTCAGCATCGAAGCCGCAGCTGGCCGTGCTGGCCCCACGCCGGCGAGCCTGGCGCTGATCGACCCGGCGCCGGCGACACGCGGCTACCGCGAGGAGTTCGAGCGCGAGCTCGCTCGACGCCAGGCCAGCCCCGATGTCGCCACATTGCTCGACGAGCTGCAGCGCTCCGGCCTGCGGGAGCGCGACCCCGAAGCGTACCGCCAGCGAGCCTTCGAGCTGAGCGTCGCCGGGTACTTCGCCGACCCGCGCCGCGCGCATGACCTCACACCCTTCCGGGTCACGGGGCGCGTGCAGCAATCCATCTGGCAATCATTGGGGGACTACGACATACTCCCAGCGCTCGGGACGGTGCAGGTGCCGGCGTTCGTCGTCCATGGCCGACAGGACCCTATCCCGCTGGCGTCGTCGCAGGCGACAGCGCGTGCCCTCGGGACGGGGTGCGTCGTCCTAGAGCATTGCGGGCACGTACCTTATGTCGAACAGCCCGAGCAGCTCTTTCCTCCCTTGCAGGCGTTTCTTCGCGAGACCGCTGCATCCTCTCCTCACGCCGGGTAATCGATCGTGGCCGACGAGATCGTCCAACCGCACATTGCATCGCTGGACTACGAAGGACGGCGCTTCAACGTGACGTGCCGCATCGCGTACGACGGCATCGAGTACGTCGGACGCCTCTGGTTCGCCGACGAAAGCTGGGACGACGGTGGGCTGCCCGATCGCGGTGCCCTGCCGGGACGCACCCGCGACGAGGTGCTGGTGTTCGCTCGGCGTCTCACCCAGCAGGACCTCATGCTGCGGTATCGCCGCGCCCTCGCCGAGAAGCGCCGCTTCAGCGGGCTGCGCCGCGCGACCGACGAGATTCTCGGCAAGATCCGCTACCTCAACCAGGTGGCCATCTCCATGCGTGCCGGTCTGCTCGACTCCGAAGGCGCGGCCGCCGAGATCGACCTCACCGAGAAGCAGCTCCACGAGATCGTCGATCGCCTCAAGACGCACGCGGGCGTGGAAGGGTAGCAGGAACGCCCCGCCGGCTCGGTGAAACGCACTGGCGCGCGCCCGCGCGCCTTCGTTTTTTCCAATGATGGACCCCCGCACCGCCGCGCACGTCCTCACGCAGATCGCCGCGTCGTTGGAGCTGCGCGGCGAATCCCGCTTCAAGATCCGCGCATACGAGCAGGCGGCGCGCGCGTTGGTCGCACTGGACACGGACGATCTCGCAGCCCTCGACCGCGCCGGCACGCTCGCCGGGACGCGCGGGATCGGGCCCGCCACGCTCTCCGTGGTACGCGACCTCATCGCCACCGGGGAATCGCGCTATCTGGCGCAGCTTCGCGCGGACACACCGCCTGGATTGCTCGAGCTGTTGCGCGTCCCCGGGCTCGCGACGCCCAAGATCCGGCTGCTTCACACCGAGCTCGGCGTCGACTCGGTGGATGCGCTCGAAGCCGCCGTGCGCGAAGGGCGGCTCACGACGCTCAAGGGATTCGGGCCGAAGACGGCGGCGCGCCTGCTCAACGGCATCAGCCTCCTCCGCTCGTCCGGCACGAGCAAGCTCTATGTACGCGCCGTGCCCGAGGCACGTGCGCTGGAGGCGATGGTGCGCGCGCATCCTGACGTCGCGAGGGCGGAGGTGGCGGGATCGGTGCGCCGCTGGCGCGAGACTGTACGCGACATCGATATCGTGGCGGCGTGCCGGCGCGACCCGGCCGACGTGGCCAGCTCGTTCGCGCGCGCGCCTGGTGTACGAGAGGCTCGCACCGGCGATCCGGCATCGCCGTCCATCAGCTTCGTCGACGGCGCGCGCCTCGATCTCTTCTGCGTGGCCGAGGCGGAGTTCGTCGTCGCGTTGTGGCGCGCCACCGGCTCGGCGGAGCACGTGAGCGCGGTGGCGGCGCGGCTGGGCGAGCGTGGCTACACCGTCGATGGCAACCGCATCCTTACCGAGCGCGGCGCCCTCGAGCCGGTGAGCGACGAAGCCGGCATCTATGCGTTGGCGGGACTCGCCTTCGTGCCCGCCGAGATGCGCGAGGGACGCGGCGAGGTGGACATGGCGGCGGCTGGCCGCCTGCCCGAGCTCATCACCATCGACGACATCCGGGGCGCCCTGCACTGCCACTCGGATTGGTCCGATGGCAAGGCGTCGATCGCCGAGATGGCCGAGGCGGCCCGCGCGCGCGGGTGGAGCTATATCGGCATCACCGATCATTCGGAGTCGGCCTTCTACGCCGGCGGTCTGTCCCGCGACAAGATCGAGATGCAGCACGACGAGATCGACGCGCTCAACGCGCGCCTGTCGGGATTCCGGATCCTCAAGGGAATAGAGGCCGACATCCTGGCCAGCGGCGATCTGGACTACGGCGCCGACCTGCTCGACCGCTTCGACTTCGTGGTCGCGTCGGTGCACGCGCGCTTCTCCATGGATCGCGCGGCCATGACCAACCGGGTACTCCGCGCGCTCGATGATCCGCACCTGACCGTGCTCGGTCATCCCACCGGCCGGCTATTGCTCGCGCGCGAGGGGTACGCAATCGACATGGACGCCGTGCTCGAGAAAGCCGCCGAGCAGCATGTCTCCGTGGAACTGAACGCCGATCCCCACCGGCTCGACATCGATTGGCGGCTGCTCCCGCGCGCGCGGGCGCTGGGCATCCCGATCGAGATCGGCCCCGACGCACACTCCACCAGGGGACTGGACACCATGCAGCTCGGCGTGGGCATGGCGCGCAAGGGCGGGCTCGAGGCGGGGGACGTGCTCAACGCCCGATCCGCCGACGACGTGATGGCGTTCGCGCGAACCCGCCGCGCCGGGGTCCGCTGATGGCCGCGCGCAAGAAGGTGCCAAGAGTGGCCAGGGCGACGAAGGGGGCAAAGGGGGCAAAGACGTCCAAGCGGCCCAGAATCAAGCGGTTGCGTGGCGACGAGTTGCGGTCCCACGCCGGCGTGCTGCTCGACCGACTGCTCGCCAGGTATCCCGACGCGCACTGCGCCCTGGATTTCACCAATGCGTTCGAGCTGCTCTGCGCCACCATTTTGAGCGCGCAATGCACCGACAAGCGCGTCAACATGGTGACGCCGGCGCTGTTCGCGCGTTATCCGGATGCGGCGGCGCTCGCAGCCGCACGGACGGAGGACCTGGAGGAGCTGATCCGGAGCACGGGCTTCTTCCGCAGCAAGGCGAAGAGCCTGATCGGCATGGCGCAGGGTCTGGTCGAGCGGCATGGCGGCCAGGTGCCGGCGGAGATGGCGTCGCTCGTCGTGCTGCCGGGAGTTGGACGCAAGACGGCGAACGTGATCCTCGGCAATGCCTTCGGCCGCAACGACGGCATCGTGGTGGACACCCACGTGACCCGGCTGAGCAACCGGCTCGGACTCACCACGGAATCGGATGCCGTGAAGATCGAGCAGGCGCTCCTCCCGCTCTTTCCGACCGAACGGTGGACGATGCTGTCTCATCTGTTGATCGACCACGGCCGTCAGGTATGCGACGCGCGCAAGCCGCGCTGCGGCGACTGTCTGCTGGCCGACGTGTGCCCCTCCGCGCTCGTCTGAGCGTCTGTTTTCCCTCTCCGCACTCGAATGCTCCGCCTCTCGTGCGCCCGTGCGCGGCTGACTCTCCTCTCACTTGGCGCGCTCGCGCTCGCCGCCTGCGCCTCCAACCCGGATCCCGAGCTGGTGCCTGACGAGCCGGTCCGCGTCGCGGCGCCGGATACGCCGGTGAAGCCGGGTGACTGTCCGGAAGCATTGCGTCGCGCCAACGCCAAGGCCGACGTGCACGTGGACCGGCTTCCGACGCCACGCTCACTCGTGCCCGCGCCGCTACCGATTGGGTTGATGCCCGACGAGGTGCGCTACGCGAAGTTCAACGCGGTCAAGGTCACCGTGCTCGTGGACACCCTCGGCCGCGCCGACATGCGCACGTTCAAGGTGGTGAAGGCGACGCATCCCTGGCTCGCTTCGAGCGTGAAGACCGCGGTGGCGAAGTGGAAGTTCGAGCCGGCGCAGTTGGCGGGGTGCAAGGTGCCGCGGCAGTTCGAATGGGGCGCCACCTCCGGACAAGCGCCGCGAGCCTGACCGTTCTGTCGTCCTGAGCGCAGCGAAGGACCTGCGCGTGCAGTCATTGGGGAGAGGTGCAGGTCCTTCGGTCGCTGCGCTCCC
>JALYXJ010000073.1 GCA_030947165.1 Gemmatimonadota bacterium | reverse complement strand
GAGCGAAGGACCGGCACGTGCGGGTCCTTCGCTGCGCTCAGGACGACAAGAGCTAGTAGTCCAGTCCCCCGCCGTGCTTGATGTTCTTGCCCTCGGCGAGGAACACGGCGTCCTCACCGATGTTCGTGGCGAGATCGGCGACGCGCTCGAGGTTGCGGCTCACGAGCAGGTACTCGAGCGAGGGATTGATCGTGCGCGGGTCGGCCATCATGTGGGTGAGGAGGATGCGGAAGACGGACTCGTGGAGCCCGTCCACCTGGTCATCGCGCGCGCAGACGTCGCGGCCCAGGGCGCCGTCGGCACGGAGAAAGGCGTCGATCGCGTCGCTCAGCATCGCCCGCGCCCGGCGGGCCATGTCCTCGATCTCCGGATCGGGGGTGATGTCCGTCCGCTGGGAGATCAGGCGCAGCGCCGCCTGGGCGATGTTCACCGCGTGGTCGCCCACGCGCTCGAGATCGCTCGTGACCTTGATCGCGCTGACGATGAACCGGAGGTCGCGCGCCATCGGCTGTTGCAGGGCAAGCAGCTCGAGCGCCGCCGTCTCCAGCTCCAGCTCCATCGTGTCGAGCTCGCGATCGGCGGTGATCACCGCTTCGGCCTTTCCTTCGTCCTTGGCGAGCAGCGCCTCGACGGAGAGCTCCACGAGAGCCTCCGCTTTTTCGGACATCGCGAGCAGCCGGCGGTTGAGCGCCGTGAGCTGGTCGTGAAAGTGCCGGAACGGCGCGTCAGTAGTGGGGGTCATCCGAATCTCCCGGTGATATAGGCTTCGGTGCGCTCCTGCCGAGGGCTCGTGAAGAGCTTCTGGGTGTCTTCCATCTCGACGAGCTCGCCGAGATAGAAGAACGCCGTGCGATCGGAGATGCGAGCCGCCTGCTGCAGATTGTGTGTGACGATGACGATCGTAAGCTCGCGCTTCAGCTCGTACACCAGCTCCTCTACCTTCTGCGTGGCAATCGGGTCCAGCGCGGACGCTGGTTCGTCGAGCAGCAGGACTTCGGGATCGTTGGCCAGCGCACGCGCAATGCAGAGCCGCTGCTGCTGACCGCCCGACAGGGTGAGCGCGCTGTCGCGCAACCGGTCCTTCACCTCGTCCCACAACGCGGCGCGCCGCAGCGCCGACTCCACGATCACATCGAGATCCTGCCGAGTCGGGCTCGCGTTGATCCGCGGACCGTACGCCACGTTGTCGTAGACCGACTTGGGAAAGGGATTCCATCGCTGAAACACCATCCCGACGCGCTGTCGCAAGGTGACGACGTCCATCCCCTTCTGGTAGATGTTTTCTCCATCCAGGCGGATCTCACCGGAGCGATGCGCGCCGGGAATCAGCTCGTTGAGTCGATTGATCGACCGGAGAAAGGTGGACTTGCCACACCCGGACGGGCCGATGAGAGCCGTGACGGCGCGCGGCACGATGTTGAGGTCGATGCCATGGAGCGCCTGCGTCTTTCCGTACCAGAAGTTGAGGTCCTCGACGTCGATCCGGCCCTTGAGGCGCCGGTCCTGGACCGGTCCAATTTCCACGGCCGCCGTCATCCGAACCGCCCGGTGATGTACGCCTCGGTCCGCGGATCGGACGGCGTGGTGAACATCACCCGCGTCGGCGCCGTCTCCACCAGCTCACCGCTCAGCATGAACACGGTGCGGTCGGACACGCGTGCGGCCTGCTGCATGTTGTGCGTCACGATGACCACCGTCATCGTCTTGCGCAGCTCGTAGACCAGCTCCTCGACCTTCTGGGTGCTGAGCGGATCGAGCGACGCGGTGGGCTCGTCGAGCAGCAGAATGTGCGGCGAGGTGGCGAGCGCCCGTGCAATGCAGACCCGCTGCTGTTGCCCACCCGAGATGCCGGTGGCGCTCGACTTGAGGCGATCCTTCACCTCGTCCCAGAGCGCGGCTTCACGCAGCGCTTTCTCCACGACGTCGTCTATCGCCTTTCGGTCGAGGCGCTCACCGGGCTGCACCCGCAGTCCCGCGGCCACGTTGTCGCGGATGGACATCGTGGGAAAGGGCGTCGGCCGCTGGAACACCATCCCGACGTGACGACGCAACGTGATCGGGTTCACGCCGTCCGCATAGATGTCCTGCCCGTGAAAGAGCACCTGACCGGAGACGCGCGCCAGTGGAATCGTCTCGTGCATCCGATTGAGGCAGCGCAGCAGCGTCGACTTGCCGCAGCCCGACGGGCCGATGATGGCCGTGACCTCGTGTGTCGGGACGTCGAGCGTGACGTCGCGTACGGCGTGGGTGGCGCCGAAATACGCGTTGAGCTCCACGGCGCGCATCGCGGATGCCTCGCCGGTCGGTACCCCGACAGGCGCGGAGGGCTCGCGCAACGAGACGAGGTCAGTCATGGCCGCCGCCGTGACGACCACGCGTGACGACGCGCGCGATGACGCTGATGGTGAGCACCAGCGCGATCAGGACGAGCGCGCCGGCCCAGGCCTGCGCGTGCCAGTCGTCGTATGGACTGATCGCGTAGCTGAAGATCTGCAGCGGCAGGGCTGCAATCGGCTGCGACAGCTTCGTCGACCAGAAGCTGTTGCCGAATGCCGTGAAGAGGAGCGGCGCCGTCTCCCCAGCTACTCGAGCCACAGCCACGAGCACACCCGTGACGATGCCGCCGAGCGCCGTACGCAGCACGATCTGCAGCGACGTCCGCCAGCGCGGGTAGCCGAGGGCAAGCGCGGCCTCGCGCAGCGACTGCGGCACCGTGCGCACCATCTCCTCGGTCGTGCGCGTGACCAGCGGGATCATCATGGCGCCGATCGCCGCACCCCCGGCGAGCGCCGAGAAGTGTCCAAACGGCCGGACGAGGAATTGCCACGCGAAGATGCCCATCACGATGGAGGGCAGGCCATTCAGCACGTCGGCCAGAAAGCGCACCAAATTCGCGAGGCGGGTGCCGCGCCGCTCGGCCAGATACAGGCCGGCGCCGATCCCCACGGGAAGTCCCACGGCCGACGCGATGCCGATCAGCATGAGCGTGCCGAGAATCGCGTTCGCCATGCCACCGCCCTCCTCCCCGACGGGCTTGGGCATGTGAGTGAAGAATGCGGGCGAGAGAGCCCTCGCGCCCTGCTTGAGCAGGTACGCCAGAATGACGAGGAGCGGCACGACCGCCACCGCCGCCGCCAAGCAGGTGAGCACGACCATGAACACACTCGTGCCGCGTCGCCGCGCGAGCCCGCGCGCACGCGGGTAGGCGAACGCACCGTGGGTGGACGCGCCCGCGGTCATGCGC
>JALYXJ010000465.1 GCA_030947165.1 Gemmatimonadota bacterium | reverse complement strand
GCCTCGAGATCCAGCTCCTGCTCGAGCGCTCGAAGCACCTCATCGGATATCGCGTCCTCGTTGCGCAGGCGGATGAGCATCCGTCGCTCCGCGTTGATCATCGCGAGCCGGAGACGCCGGCGGCCGGCAAAGCTGCCACCCTGCTGCTCGTTCGTCAGCACGCGGTCGCGCAGCTCGACGCGCAGAGCCGCCACGTCGCGCGGATCGACCCAATCCTCGTGTGAGAGATCCTCCAGGGCCTCTGCGCCCCGCCGCGTCGCTTCTCGGCGCGCCAGGCGCTCCTCCACATAGTGTGTCTGCTCAGGCTCGAAGTTGAGCGCGCGGACGATCGGACCGAGGGTCAGGCCCTGCACGAGCAGCGTGAGCACGATCACGCACATCGCCACGAGGATGACTTCGGTGCGGAAGGGAAACGACGCGCCGTTGGCGATCACCAGCGGCAGCGCGAGGGCCGTCGCCAGCGACACGACCCCGCGCATGCTGGTCCATGAGACGAGGAACAACGGCCGCCAGCGCGGCGTGGGCTCGCGGCGTCGCGTGTCGGCGCTCAGTCTCGGAATGATCGTCACGAGCGGGACCCAGAGCAGGCGAGCGACCATCGCCACGATCGTGATGATGGCGCCGCTGAAGAACAGCATGCCGAGCGCACCCGGCTGGACGCGCGTCAACAGCGTGCCCACCTGCGCGCCGAGCAGGAGGAAGATCACGGCGTTGAGCAGGAATACCACCAGGTCCCACACGGTGCGCGTCTGGAGGCGCGAGGTCGGGCCGACGGCCGTGGAGAGGTGCTGCTGGAGGTAGATGCCCCCCGCCACGCACGCCAGCACCGACGACACATGCAGCTCCTCGGCGACGAGCCACGCGACGTACGGGCCAGCCACGGTGAGCAGCGTTTCGGCGAGCGCATCCTTGGTCCAGTGCGTGGCGCGAATGATCATCCATCCGACGAACAGCCCGATCAGGCTGCCCACGCCAGCGTCGAGGAAGAAGCGCGCGACCGACTCTCCCCAGCTGAAGGTGCCCACGACGGCGGCGGAGACGGCGGTCCGATAGAGCACGAGCGCCGACGCGTCGTTGACGAGACTCTCGCCCTCGAGCACGGTGATCACGCGGCGCGGCACGGGCAGCCGCGAGACGATCGCCGTCGCGGCGACCGCATCGGGCGGAGACACGATGGCGCCGAGCGCGACGGCTACCGGCCAGGGTAGGCCGGGAAAGAGATGGCGCGCGACGATCGCCACCGCCGCTGTCGTCGCGAGCACCAGGCCGACGGCGAGCAGGCCGATCGAGCCGATGTTGCGCTTGAAGTCGCGCACCGACGTGAACATGGCGGCCGACCAGAGGATCGGCGGCAGGAACACGAAGAAGACGAGCGACGGGTCGAGCTCGGGGATCGCCACGCCGGGCACCATCGCCACGATGAAGCCGGCGATCACCTGGAGGATCGGCGTCGGCACCGGCAGTCGCCTGGCGAGCGCAGTCAGCGCGACGACGAGCGCCACGACGGCGATCGCGAAGACCACCGGCTGGAGTGGCTGCATTCGGTGAGAAAGGGTGGTTCGGCGGTGACCTTGGCGCGCTCGTCGTCAATCTCCCCCGACGCCGTCCGCGGCGCTAGGTTGCGGACATGACCGAGATCATTCCCGTCAACTATCGCACGGACATCCTGCCGGAGTACCAGGGCACGCCCGCCGGCCTGCTGCTCGAGTACCACAACCTCGACCGCGCGCTCGGGTCCGGACCGGGCCGGCAGCTCCTGATCGGCATGTGCATGGACAGCCGCAAGGCACTGCGCATCCCACCCGACTTCGCCTATGTGCTGCGCACCGCGGGCGCGAACATGCGCGACAACGAGTTCCGCATCTCGTTCGCGATCGCCGTCGGCGGCGTGCGGACGCTCGTGCTGATCGCGCACACGGACTGCGCCATGACGCGCGTCAAACACCAGCACGACGAGTTCGTGCGCGGGCTCGTCGAGCACGCCGGCTGGGATCGACAGCGGGCGGAGAAGCAGTTCAACGACGGCGCGCACAAGTTCGGGATCGACGACGAGGTGGACTTCGTGATGCGGGAGACGGAGCGCCTGCGCAAGCTCTACCCGAAGATCGCTGTGGTGCCCCTGCTGTACCGCGTCGAGGACGATCTGCTCTATCAACTCAAGGACTGAGGCAGCCATCATGCCGACACGTGGGTTCGTGGGACGCCGGCCCAACGACGAGGTGGCCAGGCGGCTGCCTCCGGGGCAGTATCGCGAAGAGGGATTTCCTGTCCTCTCCCTCGGACCTACGCCGCGCGTCGATCTGGCGACCTGGAAGTTCACGATCAATCACGGCCCTCGCCCGCTCGCGAGCTGGAGCTGGACCGCGTTCGAGGCACTGCCGCGGACGCCCGTGCAGCGCGACATCCATTGCGTGACCAAGTGGTCGAAGTTCGATACGCAGTGGGAAGGCGTCATGGTCGACGACCTGTTCGCCGCCGCCAGGATCACGCCGCCCACGGCGTATCTGCTGGCGCAGTCGTACGACGGCTACGACACCAACCTCCCCGTCGCCGATCTGATCGGCGGAGAGGCGATGATCGCCACGCGCTACGACGGTGCGCCGATCGAAGCGGAGCACGGCGGACCTGCCCGCCTGCTCGTGCCGCACCTGTACTTCTGGAAGAGCGCCAAGTGGGTGAAGGGGCTGCGGTTCACCGAGCGCGACGAGGCCGGCTTCTGGGAGCTGCGCGGTTACCACATGTACGGCGATCCCTGGCGCGAGCAGCGCTACACGAACGATCCGTGACCGCGGCGCCCCCCCCACTCGTCGCTCCCGCCTCGCCGTGGCAGACTGCGGCAATCGAGCGGATCGTGCATCGCACGCCACGCGTGTCGAGCCTCTTCCTCCGCGTGGCGCTCGCGGCGCACGAGGCCGGCCAGCACGTCGACATCAGGCTCACGGCGTCCGACGGCTATCAGGCGCAGCGAAGCTACTCGATCGCCTCGCCGCCGGGCGCGGCGAGCGTGGAGCTGGCAGTGGAGCGACTCGACAATGGTGAGGTTTCGCCGTTCCTGACCGACGTCGCGCGCGCCGGCGACACGATCGAGGTGCGCGGGCCAATCGGCGGGCATTTCATCTGGCGCGCCGAAGAGGGCGGTCCGCTCCTGCTCGTGGCTGGCGGCTCGGGAGTCGCGCCGCTGATGTCGATGCTCCGCCATCGCGCCGCCGCCGCGCCCCGGACCCCCGCGCTCCTGGCGTATTCGGCGCGGATTTGGGACGAGGTCATCTTCCGCGAGGAGCTGCTGACGGCAGAGGCGGGGGATCCGAACTTTCGCCTGGTCGTGACGACGACGCGCGAGCCGCGGCACCGGCCGGCCGACCTCGAGCGGCGACTCGAGCGCGAGGTCCTGCGTGAAATTCTGGCGCGCTGGGCGCAAACCCCCCGGCTCGTCTATGTCTGTGGTGCCACGGCGTTCGTCGAGGCGGTGGCGACCGCGCTCGTGGCGGAGAGCATCCCCGCGGACCGCATCCGCACGGAGCGGTATGGCGGCGTCAGCTGATGTCGCTTCAACCCCCGACGTTCAAAGGGGCGGCGCGGATCCGCGATTGCAGCGCGTGCAGGCCCGCCCCGATCGAGTTGGTCTCCTCCCCGGGCAACGGCACCGCTGGTTCGTCGAGGTGCCGCTTGACAGTATTGCACGCCTCGATCGCCTGAGCCCGCCGGCGCGCGTACGTTTCCCGATCACTCGTCGCCGCGGCGAGATCGAGCATGGTATTGCCGATCTTCAGCTCGACTCGCATGAACTCGATCGCCGAAGACCGGATGGCATTCGCGAGTGCGTCATCTTTCCTGTCGGCGTGATACATGGCCTCTCCGCGTGGGGGCGCCGGTGCCCTGTTCACCAGTTTGCTAAAGCCGTACCCCCGCGCGACCCCCCCGGGGCGGAATTCCACTCGACGCCCGCCCAGCGAACTGGACAGCTCGTCTGAAGCCGAAGTGCATCTTCACGCATCACCTGGTGATCTTCGGCGAAGTAGTGCAAGAGCATCCGTTCTACTGGAAGAATTTCTGCGTGAGCTCCGACGCCGTTCGAATCCGAGCTAGCGCTGCGGGTGCAGCCGACGTGGTTCTCGCGTCGGCTGCTTGACGAACACCTGCCCCGGTGGTTGACTCATCGCGCGATCGTTGGAGCGCGCTTTCGACGATGTGAGGAGCGCCGCGATCGCACCTGAACCGGGAGGTGACATGTCGGATCGAGCACTCGTTGCGGACCCCGTGTGCGGCATGCTGATACTCCCCGAGCGCGCGGCGGGAACCCGCCTCTACGCGGACGCGGTGTATCATTTGTGCTCGGTCGGCTGTCTGCGAAAGTTCGACGCGGATGCGGCGGCGTACGTGGCGGCGTCCCGCGTTGACGGCTTTCGCACGTGGGTGGCGACGGAGTTCGAGGGCATCGATCGGCTGCCGAACGACAACCCTGAATCGCACGACCGACACTCATCGTGACGGCGCAACCGCCGCGCTGATTCACGCACACAGAATGGCACGCGGGGTGCACGCTGACGGGTGCGCACCCCGTTTTCGCGTGTATTGCGCATCGAGTAGTAATGAATCGATACGCGAGCGTAACAACTCGATACGTCGCGTGTGCGACTACCCCTCCCGTCGTCCAACCGGCAACCGCTCAAGAGGCCCGTGCGTTCTCCCTCCCCATCGATCGCGGTCGGCGCTCTCGTGCTCGCGATGCTCACCATCTTGGCGCCGACCGTCCGCGCGCAGTCGCTGCTCGATCGGTCGGACAACATTTCCACCGACTGGGTGGGGAACTCGGGGACCCTCTATTTCAATTTCGTCCACCGGTTCAGCGTGAGCCCGGCACCCGACCGCAAGGTGACGAACTTTCCCACGTTCCTCATCGCCACAGGCATCGACTCGCGCGCGCTCGTCGGCTTCAATTACGCCACCAACTCGTCGCTCGCCGCGCGGTATCCGAACGAGTACGAGTTCTTCGCGCGGTATGCGCCCCTGCAGCAGGAGGAGGGCGCCGCATTCGACCTCGGTGGACAGGTCGACTACAACCTGGCCGTAAAGGGCGCGGATGGGGAGCTGTCGATCGCGCGGCGACAGGGATCCGCCCGACTCGCGGCCGTGGCGCGTCTGGTGGCGGACACGCTCGGCGGCAACAAGCCACGCTTCGCCTTCGGCGGCGGCGGCACCCTGCGGTTTGGCCGCTTCATCGCCCTCGCCGGCGATGCAACGTCGCTCGTCGACCGCGAGCCAGGTGAGAAGATCGCCTGGAGCGCGGGATTGCACGTGGCGCTGCCGAACACGCCGCACACCCTCTCGCTGCATGTCTCGAACGCCACGACGTCGACCTTGCAAGGGCTGTCCAGAGGCAGCGACACGCGACGGTGGGGCTTCGAGTTCACCGTCCCGGTGCATCTGGACCGTCTGTTCGGCGGGCCGTCGGATACGGCCTCGCCGCCCGCGACAGTCCCGGCGGGCGATCGTGCCACGGG
>JALYXJ010000420.1 GCA_030947165.1 Gemmatimonadota bacterium | reverse complement strand
GCTCGAGCTGGTACAGGACGCGCTCGCCGCGCGCGCGGGAGAGGCATCGTGAGCATGCGCTTCGTGGACGAGTACCGGACGCCAGACGGGATCGCCCGCCTGAGCGCCGAGATAGGACGGCTCGCCGAGGGTAGGGAGGTTGTGCAATGACGATGCGCTTCGTGGATGAATACCGTTCGCCCGAGGGCATCGCGCGCCTGAGCGCCGAGATCGTGCGCTCGAGTCACGGGAGACACGTGAAGCTGATGGAGGTGTGTGGAGGGCACACGCACGCCATCTACAAGCATGGCCTCCAGGACCTGTTGCCGGAGAACGTGGAGTTGGTGCACGGGCCCGGATGTCCCGTGTGCGTCATCCCGATGGGACGCATCGACGACGCGATCGCGATGGCGCGCATTCCTGGCGTCATCTTCGCCACCTACGGCGACATGATGCGGGTGCCCAGCTCCACGGGAAGCCTGATCGACGCCAAGGCCGACGGTGCGGACGTCCGCTTCATCTACTCGCCGCTCGACGCGCTGACGCTCGCACGGAAGAACCCGGACCGGCAAGTGGTCTTCTTCGCCGTCGGCTTCGAGACGACGGCCCCCTCGACAGCGGCGACCCTTCTGCGCGCCCGCGCCGAGGGGCTCACGAACTTCTCGGTGTTCTGCAACCACGTCACGATCATTCCCGCGATCAAGGCGATTCTCGACTCCCCCGGGATGGACCTCGCCGGATTCATCGGCCCCGGTCACGTGAGCACGATCATCGGGCTCGATCCCTTCAGGTTCATCCCGCGCGACTACGGGCTGCCGATCGTCGTGAGCGGGTTCGAGCCATCCGATATTCTCCAGTCGGTCGTGATGATCCTCCGCCAGCTGGCGAGTGGAACGCTGCGAGTTGAGAACCAGTACGCGCGGGTCGTTCGTGACGGCGGCAATCGTCGCGCGATGGAGATGCTCGGCCAGACCATGCGGCTGCGTCCCTTCTTCGAGTGGCGCGGGCTCGGGTTCATCTCGCAGAGTGCGCTCGCGCTGCGCCCGGAGTTCGCCGACTTCGATGCCGAGGTACGGTTCACGGTCCCGAACGTCCGCGTCACGGATCCGAAGGCGTGCCAGTGCGGCGAGGTGCTGAAGGGCGCGATCAAGCCCTGGCAGTGCAAGGTGTTCGGCGCGGCGTGCACGCCGGAGACGCCGATCGGCTCCTGCATGGTGTCACCCGAGGGCGCCTGTGCCGCCTACTACAACTACGGCCGGTATTCGCTGATGCGGCAAGCTCGCACCGAGCTCGGCGAACGTGGAGCGGCCACGCTCGAGCCGGCGGGGCACGCATGACCGGGGTGAGCAGCGGACGCATCGAGACATCGCTGCCGGCGCAGCTCGGCCGCATGGAGCGAGCGCGGGTCGTGCGCGACGACACACCTCGTCTGCGCGACGAGCACATCACCTTGAGCCATGGCGCGGGAGGCAAGGCGAGCCACGCCCTCCTCGGAGCGCTCATTCTTCCCGCATTCCACAACCCACTGCTCGACGGCGACGCCGACTCCGCAGTGCTCATGACCGGCGTCGGCGCCGAGCGGCTCGCCCTCACGACCGACAGCTACGTCGTCAGCCCGCTGTTCTTTCCCGGCGGTGACATCGGAAAGCTCGCCGTGCACGGGACGATCAACGATCTCGCCGTGTCGGGTGCCGCACCGCTTGCGCTGTCGGTCGGCCTGATCCTCGAGGAAGGGCTCGACATGGCGATCCTGCGCCGGGTCGTCGACTCGATGGCCATGGCTGCGGCTGCGGCCCGCGTGCCGATCGTCACCGGCGATACGAAGGTCGTCAACCGGGGCAAGGCCGATCAGCTCTTCATCAACACCAGCGGGGTGGGCACGATCGGAGCCCAGATTCGCTTGTCCATCGATCGCGTGCAGGTGGGTGACGTGGTGCTCGTGAGTGGATTCATCGGCGATCACGGCATGGCGGTCATGCTGGCGCGTGAAGCGCTCGAGCTCGACGCGGAGATCGAGAGCGACAGTGCACCGCTGCACGGACTCGTCGCGGCGCTGCTCGCGGCGGCGCCCGAAACCCGGGTAATCAAGGATCCCACCCGCGGCGGAGTGGCCAGCGCGCTGAACGAGATCGCCGCACGGACGCGGCTGGCGATCAGCGTGGACGAAGACCGCGTGCCGGTGCGAACCGCCGTGCGGGGGGCGTGCGAGATCCTGGGTCTCGAGCCGCTCCACATCGCCAACGAAGGGAAGCTCGTGGCAATCGTGCCGCGGGAGCAGGCCGCCGATGCGCTACAGGCGTTGCGCGATCATCGGTTCGGCGCGGATGCCGCGATCATCGGAGAGGTGCTTCCGCAGCCTGAAGGAATGGTCCTGCTGCGAACGGGCATCGGAGGCTCGCGCGTGCTCGACATGCTCGTCGGGGATCCGTTGCCGCGGATCTGTTGAATGACATCGTAACCGAGGAAGCGCACCACGATGGCGACTGAGACGAGAGAGAAGATCCGCGGCGGCCAGCCGCCCATTCCCGAGACGCTCCCTGAGGAAAAGCCGGAGCGGCTGCCACTCGGGCCCCTCAAGACGATTCATGTCTTCTGGATGGCGGGCATGAGCTGCGACGGCTGCACGATCACCGTGGCCGGCGCGACAAACCCCGGCATCGAGGGACTCCTCGCTGGCACCGTCCCGGCGATGCCGAAGGTGCTGCTTCATCATCCCGTGCTCTCGGTAGAGGCGGGCGCGGAGTTCATGCAGTCGTTCAAGAACGCGCATGCAGGCGCGCTCGGCGATCCGTACGTCGTCGTGTTCGAAGGGGCGGTGCCCGACGAGCGCATCGCGGCGCGCACCGGCGGCTACTGGTCGGCGATGGGCTCCGAGGTGATGTCGGGCGAGGCCGAGGGCGGGGGCGCTCGCATGGTGCCGACGACCGAATGGCTCAGTCGCCTCGCTCCCGGGGCTGCAGCCACGATCGCCATCGGCACCTGCGCCACCTGGGGCGGCATCCCGTCGGCGGAGGGGAATCCAACCAACGCCATGAGCGTGATGGACTTCCTCGGCAAGGACTATCGCAGCGCGTTCGGCCTCCCGGTCATCAACATCCCCGGGTGTGCGCCGCAAGGCGACAACTTCACCGAGACGGTGTTCGCGATCCTGCTCTTCCTCCAGGGCTTGGGACCACTCCCCGCGTTCGACGAGCTCGGGCGGCCGTCGTGGCTGTACGGCGAGACGGTGCATCGGGGCTGCACGCGCGCTGGCTACTACGAGGAGGGGGTCTTCGCCCACAACTACGGGGAGCCCGAATGCCTCGTGGAGATCGGCTGCTGGGGCCCGGTCGTGAACTGCAACATCGTGAAGCGAGGTGCGATCAACCACATGGGCGGCTGCATGGAGGCCGGCGGCGTCTGCATCGCCTGCAC
>JALYXJ010000404.1 GCA_030947165.1 Gemmatimonadota bacterium | reverse complement strand
TCCTCGATCACGGCGCGCGCCGTGCCGTCCGGCAGCGCGGCGATGCCGGTGGTTGAGGGCGGCGCCATCGCGCCACGCCACACGAGGAACACGGCGCGCTTCACCGCCTCGAGCGCGAGCTCCGGATCGGCGTACAGCTCCATGTACGCGCGCACGATGGCCGGATACTCTCCATACAGACCGGAGCGCTCGATCTGGCGGTCACGCTCATCCGGGGTGCCGCTCGCGCCGCGAATGCTCTCGAGCACGGCATCCTCCCATCCCGCCAACGACGACAGGCTGAGCACGAACGGCGCTAGCGGGCGATCAGGCGCAGGTCGGTACCCCACGGATCGGTGACGATCCAGCCGTCGTCCGTGGCCGTCGCCGGGTACCCTGCCTCCGCCAGGCTCGCTACGGCACGTTCGGCGCTCGGCGTCTCGAGGCGCCACTCGAGCAGCCGCGCATCCTGCTCGGTGGGTCCCGGGGCGTTGGCCCCCGCCCACGTGTTCACCCCGAGGTGGTGGTGGTAGCCGCCCGCCGAGAGAAAGAGCGCGCCGGGATAGCTCCAGACGATCTTGTCGAGTCCGAGCGCGGCGTGAAAGAAGTCGGCCGCCTTCTCGAGGTCTCCGACGTGCAGGTGCACGTGACCGACGCGCGTCCCGGCCGGCATACCAGTCCACGGCCCGCCTCGCGCGGCGTGCACGAGCGACTCCAGGTCGAGGGGCGCGGTATCCATCTGGATCTGCCCGTCCACCGTTGGCCAGCTCTCGCGCGGCCGGTCCGCGTATACCTCGATCCCGAGACCGTCCGGATCGCGCTGATAGAGCGCCTCACTCACCCGATGGTCGGACGCGCCAGCGCGCGCACCGATCTCCGCCAGGTGCGCCACGAAGCGTCCCAGCGCCGCGCGATCCGGCAATAGAATCGCGAAGTGATAGAGGCCGAGCCGCCCCTGCTGCGGAACGGCCGCGGCCCCTCGGCGCTCGTGCAGCTCGACGAGCGGGGTGTCGCCGCCGAACGCCCCCAGCGTGACGTCGTCTCCGTGGCGTGACAGCACGCGAAAGCCGAGCACACGCTCGTAGTACGCAAGCGACCGATCGAGACTGGCAACCTGCAGCCGCACGTGCCCGAGCTGTGTCGCCGCCGGCAGTCGGTAGCGCGGTGCCGCGATGCCCACCGGCGCCTGATCGGCATCGCCGGCGCGGGTCGTCGTCTCGTGCGTGGCGGGTGTCATTGGAGCAACTCCGGCATACAGTACGGTGAGCGAGCGATCAGCGGACGACGCCTCGACGGGCCGCGAGCATCGCATCCACCGAGAGCGAGCCCGGGCCGGCCAGCACGAGGCAGATCATGGAGGCGAGCAACGTCAGCGGATACTCGTAGCCAGCAGGCGCGAAAAAGCCGGCAGCGAGGTGCACGAGGAGGATGGCGCCGAGCATGTTGAAGGCGAGGCCGAGCACGGCGAGCCTGGTCAGCAGGCCGATGATGAGCGCCAGACCGCCGAAGAACTCGAGCAGCCCGATGAAGGGGCCGAGGATTCCCGGCATCGGCAGCCCCATCTTGGCGAACGCGCCGGACACGCCGGCGAATCCGTACACGAAGATCTTCTGCGCGCCGTGCGCGGCGAACACCACGCCCGTGACGATGCGAAGAATGGCGATGCCCAACTGCTGCTGCGACGGCGTGGTCGTGGTGAGCGAGGGAGCGGTCATGGGCGTTCTCCGTAAGATGGGGTATCGCGGGATCCGGCGGGCGAGCGCGCTTCGGCCAGCAAGTCGATCAGGGTTCGGAGATGTGCCTGCGTCATGTGGCCGAGCTCGCGACGATGGGTCTCGGTCACCGGGCCATCGAGTCGCTTGAGTAGCGTCAGTCCTTCCCTCGTGATGCGGGTGGTGACGAGGCGACGATCGGCCACGTCGCGCTCGCGCGCGACCAGGCCGGCCTCCTCCATGCGATCGAGCAGCCGCGTCACATCCGGCACCTGTGCGACCAGGCGATCGCGAATCTCGTGGCGACAGAGGCCCGGCGGGCCCGCCCCTCGAAGGATCCGCAGCACATTGTACTGGGTGGGCGTGATGTCGTGGGCCTTGAGCGAGTCGGCGAACCGGTGCATCAGCACCGCGGCCGTCCGCTCGATGCTGAGAAGCGCCTCCTGCTCGAGTGACTCGAAGGGCTTGGACTGGCGGATCTCGTCGCGAAGCTGCTTCACCATGCCGTATTATATGTGTTATAACACACATTGTCAATGGCGCGTCCACTGCGGCGGTCAGGGGTCAGGCGGTAGCTGCGCGGCCAGGCGCTTGGGGGCGATCCGGCGGTACGACTCGCGCAGGATGTCGGCGACGGCGAACCAATCCGGCGCATCGTCGAGGTAAATGCCTACCCAGCCACCCTTGCCGACGTACGGGGGCACGAAGAATCGCCGCGGTTCTGAGCGCAGCAGCAGATCCTGGGTCATGGGCGCGGTCGCGCACCACACCCCCGGCCTGCCGTCGCCATGGTGAGTCGCGGCGCTCGCGAACATCGCGAAGATCTTGTTCCGGACGCGGAACGTCGGCGCTCCCCACGCTTCGACCTCGTGCGCCTCGGGAAGGGCGAGGCACAGCTTGCGCAACCTGGTGATCGGGCGAGGCGGCATCACGTGTGGTCACTCGGAGTCGGCGAACGGCACGAGGTGGTGAATCTCGACCGGGACGAGCGATGCCAGCGCGTCGGCCACGATGCTGCGATGACAGTGCGCCGGATCGGCCTCGAAGCATAACAGGCAGGCGCGCGGACCATTCCGCACGAGATCGGCAAGCGTCTCGAGCTCGAATTGCGACTCCGGCCGCGCGAGGTGGGCGAGAAAGATGCGTCGCATCTCGGCATGATGGCCGGCACGCGCAGCCGCGCGCCCGTCGGCGGGGGTGCCGAGCCCTCGCAGATGGAGGTACTCGATGCCCACCTCGTCGACGTTCGCGGCCAACCGCGTCTTCGCGAAGCCGGGACGCCGGGAGCTCGCAACGGCTCGCACGTCGACGAGGAGCTTGACGCCCTCGGCCTTCAACGCGGCGACGAATCCGGCCACCGTCGCGCCTTCATACCCGATGGTGGCCACGACTTTCCCGTGGGCACCGGCGCGACGGCGCGGCGGCACGACGTCGCTCGAGGCGGAGTCGGTCATGCCGGCAGCGCCGAGATCTTCACGTGATGCACGATGGTGGCGCGCGATCCGGAGTCGGGAGAGACGCTCGCGAGATCGAAGCCCGCCCACTCCTCGGAGTACAGGTGCTCGTGACCGAGCTGTCCCTCCTCGGCCTGGTCTGCCAGGCGCTCGAGCCGCTGGGCGAGCGCTCGTAGCGCGGCGGGGCGTCCGCGGACCGTCACGACGCACGCCATTTCATCGAACTCGACCGCGATCATGCCCCACCCCCCTGTCACCGCAGTGGTGGTAAGCTCTGCGGCGAGCGCCGTCACCGCCAGACTCGGCGAGGGGGCGGTGCGGCGGCGGTATCAGGTGCGGCAGTTGGCCAGATAGCGCTCCACTTCCACGGTGAGCACCGCGTCCGTGGCGCCCATGCCCATCACTCGCTGGAGCCGGTGCCAGATGCTGCCGTCCGTCCGCTCCCGAAGCTCGAACAGCGGCAGGCCCTCCAGCGCCGCCGGCCAGATCACTCGCGAGCGCCAGGTTGCGGAGTTGCAGAGTCCCGCGGTGATCCTGCCGCCCAGCGCGGCACCGAGCGCGTCGAGGGTCGCGTTGCCGCCGGCGGCGTAAAATGACGCCTGGAACACGGCCCCATCGTTTCGCACGAAGGCGAAGAAGTAGTCGTCGATGAAGGGACCGTCGGCCGTGGTGTACTCACCCACCAGCGCGATGTCCGAGGCAGCGAGCTCCCAGCCACCTCCCCGCTCCCGGATGTACTGCACGGCCCCGTCGCGGAAGACGAGACGGCACGATGCGATCCCCGCGCCCGGCATAAGTCGAAAGCCCTGCGGGGGGGCCGGCTGGCGGAGCTCTCGTACACGGTGCAACGCTTCCGAGGGGCTCATATCGTTTGGTGGGAGTCGTCGACGACGGCCGATGGAAGGCTCCATGACTCCATCAGCGCCCTACAACACCTTCATCCGTCTTGGACACCGGGGACGGGCGAATCGTTTGATCCGTTTCGCCCGCCCCTGTCCCGACCGCAACAGCGGCTCACTGGAAGCCCGCTGGGGCATCTTGCTCCGGCCGTACCTGGCGAATCTTCGGCGCCTGGCCATAGTTGTACTGCACCGTCAGGAAGGCGGACCGGGCGCCAAAGGTGCGCTCGGTGACCTGCATGACGTTGTCGTCGCCGGCCCGGATGCGGAACCGGCCGGTGCTGAACGGATCGTTGACGCGCAGGCTCACGGCCAGCCGGTCGCCATCCAGCTTCTGGCGTACCGTGAAATTGGCCATCTGCATGGCCGAGAACTCGCCGTTCTCGATCTTCATCGGCGCGCGATAGAAGTAGCTCCCCTGCACCATCAGCGTGGGCGTGAGCTCGCTCGTGGCGTTGACTCGCGACGACCAGGTAACCGCGTTCGAGCCCAGGCTCGAGGTGGATCCGCCGTCGGTCACCATCTTGAACACGTTGAAGCTGGCGAAGCCGTTCAGCCGCTTTCCGAGCCGCAGCGAGCCGTTGAGGTCACTGCCCCACGAGTTGCTCGACGCCAGGTTCTTGAAGCTCACCGAGGTCACCTCGCGACCGTCGATGATGTCGGCGGTGTTGATGATGATGCGGATGACGTCCTTCGTGTGGCGGTAGAACGGCGAGAACTGGATGGAGCCGAGCGCACCGTTTCGCGTGAGCCCGAGCTCGATCGCATCGGTGTATTCCGGATTCAGATTGGGATTGCCGAGGAACACGTTCTGGACGTCGAAGAACGAGGGGAAGGGATTCAGCTCCTGGCTGCCGGGCCGGCGGATGCGGCGCGAGTAGCTGAACTTCATCTGCGTGGCGTCGCTGACGTTGTAGGTCGCCACGCCGCCGGGGAACAGGCTGCGGTAGCTGAACGGATAGCTCTGCGCCGGCGCCGCGAGGCTGAAGTCGCGCGACGCGTACTCGCCGCGCAGCCCGGCCTGGAGGTCGAATCTGCCGGCGCCCTGACTCAGCACGCCGTACACCGCATGGACGCGCTCACCGAAGGTGAAGGCATTACTCAGCTCACTGCGCACCCAGTCGCCCGAGCCCAGCGCGTCCTTCAGCACGGCATAGTCGCGGTCGAGCCAGCGCGCGTTGCCCTTGTAGCCGGTCTCCAGCTTGGTGCGCGGGGCCAACGTGCGGGTGTAGTCCACCTGACCCGTCACCGACTTCGCGAGTGCGTCGGTGTCGTCGGTCTCCCCTTCGGTGCGCGACGCCGAGCTGACCGCCTGCGGCTGCCGCCAGAGCGACGTGAACTCCTGGTCATGCGTGCGGTTGAGGCGGAGCTCCGCGGAGAGCTCGTGCCTCCGCGGCTCGAAGGTTCGCTTGAACGCGGCCGTATAATCGAGCAGCAGTCCCTTGGCGTCGGTGCCACGGAGACGGTCGTATTGGTCGGTGAGCGCGCGATCGGCGGTGAGCTCGGTGTACGCGCTCACCGAGGCATCGCTCGAGCGTCGCCGGTTGATCGACAGCGCATTCGTGAGGACGTCGCGCGCGTTCAGCTTGTAGTCGGCGGTCGAGTTGAGATTGATGCCCTCGTTTCCCGTGCGGCCGGCGATGTCCTGCTCGGTGTACGAGATCGCGGACTGCAGGGCGTCCAGCCGCTCGCGGTCGTTGATGCCCACGACCGGTCGGTAGTCGTTGTTCAGGCCCAGGCTGGTGAAGAGCGTGAGGGGGCCGCCCTGATAGCCCACGTTGCCGGCCGCGTTGTAGCGATCGGTCTTCGCCATCGCAGCGTTGAGGCCGCCGCTCACCCCGAGGTCGGTGTTCTGCTTGAGGACGATGTTGATGATCCCGGCCATCCCATCGGGGTCGTATCGCGCCGACGGGTTGGGAATGACCTCGACGCGCTCGACGATGTTGGCCGGAAGCCCCTTCAGATACGCGCCGAGCTGCGGTCCTCGGATCGGCGACGGACGGCCGTTGATCTGAATCGCCACGTTCTCGTTGCCGCGCAGGCTCACCTTGCCGTCGGCATCCACCTGTACCGAGGGAACCGCGTCGAGCACTTCGCTCGCATTGCCGGCCGCCGGCGCGACATCCTTGGCGCGATAGGCGTTGCGATCCGGCTC
>JALYXJ010000395.1 GCA_030947165.1 Gemmatimonadota bacterium | reverse complement strand
CCCCCTTCATCGTTCCCTCATCAGCGCGTCAGGAAGGCGTCACACAACCCTGATCGACCGGTAACCCGGCTCTCACGAGAGCCTAAGACAGCAGCGCTATCCTCTCCGTGAAGTGATGAACACCACTCACTCAGAGGGAGGCAGCATGTTCCAGGTCCTGCTGGAGTCCCGATCCGTCCGAGCGCGCCGGGCGGGCAGCACCGTGGCCAGCGCGCTGACGCACGGCGTCGTGCTGGCCGCGGTCATCTGGCTTGCCCGGCCGGGCGCCGGGCGCGCAATCACGACCCACGCGCCGACCCAGCCGCCGGTCTACCTGATTCCCGCGCAGCCGACACCGCAAATCGAGCGTCGACCGGAAGGCCGCTCCGGCGTGACCGGCACCCGGATAGTGGCCAATCCGACATTCAACATGACGACGCTGCCACCAATCGACATCGCCCTGACCCCCCCTGTAGCCAACGACCCGATAGCACCACCGGGGGATGGCTTCAACGCGATCGCCCTCTCTCTCGGTGGAGGTCCGGTGTACACGGGCGAGGTGATCGAAGAGCGTCTCGTGGACCGCGCACCGCGCGTCATCGGCCGAGCCCCCGAGCCACGCTATCCCGCGCCACTGCGCGACGCCGGCATTGAGGGCCGGGTCGTCGCCGAGTTCGTCGTGGACACCCTTGGCCGCGCTGAACTGGATGGCCTGAAGCTCGACGCACCACAGGCCCTGTTCGCGGACGCCGTGCGAGCCGTGCTCCCGCGCTACCGCTTCACTCCAGGCGAGGCCGCCGGCCACAAGGTCCGCACGCGCGTGCAGCTGCCATTCGACTTCGCCCTGACCCGGTAACAAGGGGGCACCGCATCTCCGATACGCGGCCGTGGTGGAGGGCCGAAGGCTACTTATGGCACAGCGCCTGAATGCGCTTGCGCTCGGCCTCGTCCTTCGCGTCGTGATCCTTTCGCCGGCTCTCGAGCTTCGTGCGTTGCTCGTCGGTGAGGATCGAGTTCGTCCGCGCGCGCGTCTCGGTCTTCAGCGAGTCCAACGCCGGCCGGATCGAGTTGAAGATCGCGTCGTACTTGCAGTTGCGGGCGTCGAACAACGAGTCCAGCGCCGCGCGCTGGGCGGGCTGGAGATCGAGATCGTCGTACATCGCCTTGCGCTTGGCGGCTACCGAGCTCTCGTCGCGCCGGAACACGCGATCGGCGGAAAAGCCCACGACACCCCCGACGAGCACGGCTCCGAGAAGGAACGCCAGCGCCTGCTGTTTCGGTCGCTGCATGTGCTGACCTACCGAGAGAGGAGGTAGTGAATCGCAACGTCGCCATCGCCGATCGACTCGGCGCGCGAGGAAGTCTCGGCCGCCGCCGGGGTCGCCGAAATGATGCTGGCGTACGCGCTGCGCGCATCGAGCTGCTGTGACCGCACCATGCCGATAGTGGCTGCGACGATCAGCGCCGCGGCCGCTACGAGACCCGGCCGCGCCATGTCCACCAGCTCGCCCCACCACCCCGCGCTCTCGCCACCGCGCGCGATGTGCGCGACGATGCGCGCCTCGAGCGCGTCCCAGTACCCCTCCTCGAGGGGAGCCGCGTACAGCGCCCTCAAGGCATTCGTCAACTCCGCGTCGCCAAACGTCCAGCGCTCGTTCGTCATGATGTACTCCGGATGTCGAGCAGAAGCCGGCGCAGCGCGGCGCGGGCATGATGAAGATCGGAACGGGCAGTGCCTTCCGGGATCCCGAGCGTTCGCCCGATCTCCCCGTGCGTGAACCCTTCGACGTCGTGCATCACGATGACCGCGCGCTGCCGGTCGGTCAGATGCATGAGCGCCTGCTTCAGCCGCTCCCGAAGCTCCCCCGATTCCGCCGGATCCCGGAAGGGCATCGGTATGGACTCGGGAAGCTCGTCCGCGTCACGCACCTTGCGGCGGCGCACGAGATCCAGGGCGGCATTCGCCATGATCCGGTACAGCCACGCCCCGAATGGCTGGTCGGGACGAAACCGGTCGAGCGCGCGATGCGCGTGAAGGAACCCCTCCTGCACCGCGTCCTCCGCGTCTTCATGCGACAGCACGATCGCGCGAACGATGGCGTACGCCCGCCGCTGGTGGATGCGCACGAGCGCCGAGAAGGCCTCGTTCGATCCACCCTGCGCCGCGACCACGATCGCGCGCTCCGTAGCCGCGCTCCCGCTCGCGCCGTCAGCGGGCGCGGGCATGGAGAGCGACAGCGGTGGGGACGCGAGACTCGCGGGCATGGCTCCGGCGGGGGAACTTCATCCCAGTTACGGCCCCGGGGTGCGGACTGTTGAAGGGCCCATCACGCACCCTCGGTGGCGGCGGGAGTGCCGGCGAGGCCGATGGCGCTGGCAGAACGCTGCATGGCCCCGATGACGAACGCGATGTGCTCGTCCAGATCCACCCCGAGCTCCGCGGCACCAGTGATCACGTCATCGCGGCTCACGCCTCGCGCGAAGGCTTTGTCCTTCATCTTCTTCCGCACGGACCGCGCTTCGACCTCATGGACGCTGCGCGACGGCCGCACGAGCGCGGTGGCGGTGATGAGGCCCGTGAGCTCATCCACGGCGAATAGCGTCTTCGCCATCGGCGTGGTGCGCGGGATGTGGCAGTAGATCGCGTGGCCCAGGATCGCGTCCAGGATGTCCTCCGGCCAGCCGCGGGCGCGGAGGATGCGGACGCCCTCGCTCGGGTGCTCCTCGGTCGGCGAGTGCGCATCGTTCGGCCACCGCTCGTAATCGAAGTCGTGAATGAGCCCCGTGAGTCCCCAGCGCTCGACGTCGGCGCCCTGCTTCTCGGCATACGCGCGCATGACGGCTTCCACGGAGAGCATGTGCTTCCGCAGCGAGTCGCTGGCGGTGTACTCGTGCATCAGGGCGAGCGCGTCGTCGCGTGACGGAAGGGGAGGCATGCGGGGGCAGGAATATGTTGCGGGGGGAGGAGCGGAGAGCCAGGATTGAGAATGCCCAGGCAACGCCCGATACAGGAGAATACCCCCGACGAGGGCGCCGCGCAGGGTGGGCGAGCCCCGTTCCTGCGCGAGATCCACCGCCGGCGGGGCGGCGACGACGCGCGCTTTCCCTTCTCCGTCCCGGTGATCCGAGTACTGGAGACGCTGCCGCTCGACCGACCGGTGACGTTTTTCGTGGGAGAGAACGGCTCGGGAAAGTCGACGCTGCTCGAGGCGATCGCCGCGGCCGCTGGCCTGCCCTCCGTGGGCAGTGTCGATCTCGACGCGGATGTCACCCTCATGGAGCAGCGAACGCTCGCCAAGACGCTGCGACTGGTCTGGACACGCCGCACGCCGCGCGGATTCTTCCTGCGCGCCGAGGACTTCTTCGGCTTTGCCAAGCGCTTGTCGGTGATGCGGAGCGAGTTCCTCCAGCGCATCGCCGAGCTCGAGATGGAGTACGCGGACCGGTCGGCCTACGCGAAGGGGCTCGCGATGGGTCCGCAGTACGCGTCGCTCGGCGAGTTGGAGCGGCGGTACGGTGTGGACCTCGACGCGAACTCTCATGGGCAGAGCTTTCTCAAGCTCTTCCAGTCGCGCTTCGTGCCGGGGGGACTCTATCTGCTCGACGAGCCCGAAGCGCCGCTCAGCCCGCAGAGCCAGCTCGCGCTCATGGTGATGCTGCAGGAGATGATCGCGCAGGACTCCCAGTTCGTGATCGCCACGCACTCGCCGATCCTGCTCGCCTTTCCGGGCGCGGCGATCTACAGCTTCGACCGGCTACCGCCGTCGGTGGTCCCGTACGACGAGCTCGAGCACGTCGTGCTGACCCGGGAGTTTCTCAACGCGCCGGAGCGGTACATACGTGCGCTCTCGGAGGAATAGACATCAAGAACAACACCGCGGTGGGCACTGAGAAAGTACGAGGCAAGAACGCAAGGACGCGAACGACATCCGCCGTTCGCGCCTTTGCGTCCTTGCTGGCTTCTCCCCATCGCCCATCGCGGTGTTGTTCGCGATAATCGCTCCCAAGGGAGTCCGAACTAGTGCGTCGTGGTCGCCGCCGGGGTCGCCGCCGCCGCGGGCGCCTCGGCGTGCTCGCCGCCGTACTTCGCGTTGGTGATCCGCACGATGGCGAACACGATCACGAAGATCGCGATGGAGCCGAGGATCAGGCCCGTGAAGGCGGCGGACTTGTCGCCTGGCTGTGGAGCGCTCACGAGACGCGGACCTTGTTCATGACGTCGTTCTTCTTGATCTGCTTCATCGCGTCGAGACCGCCGGTGATCTTGCCGAACACCGTGTGCACGCCGTTGAGGTGCCGGGTGTTGTCCTCCGAGAGGACCATGAAGAACTGACTGCCCCCGGTGTCCTTGCCGGCGTGCGCCATGGAGAGGGCGCCGACTTCGTGCTTGCGCGGATTGCCGGCCGTCTCGCACTTGATCTTCCAGCCCGGGCCGCCCGTTCCGACGCGTGGATCGCCGTCGGGCAGGTCGCGTGAGAGCGGATCGCCACCCTGCACGACGAAGTCCGGGATGACGCGGTGAAACTTCACACCGTCGTAGAAACCGGAGTTGGCGAGCTTCTCGAAGTTCTCGACGGTCTTCGGGGCGTCCTTGTCGTAGAGCTCCGCAGTGATCGTTCCGCGGTTGGTCTCGAATGTGGCGGTCTTGGGCAAGCCGGGGCTCCGGGCTGGTGGATGACTCCCAAGATAATCGGCCGCTGGCGGCTGCGCCGCCCTTGGCGGACGCATTGGTGTCGTCCTGAGGG
>JALYXJ010000372.1 GCA_030947165.1 Gemmatimonadota bacterium | reverse complement strand
CGCTCGACGGCGACGATGCGGAGCGCGTCCTGCGCGGGATGGCTGTGCCGCGGGACGACGAGGCAGTGCATGCCGCGCTCGTCGACGGGCGCAGTGGTGCCCTCGTCGCCCTCGCCGAAGCGGACGGGCCGCGCTGGCAGCCGCGCGTCGTCATGCGGAAGGTGGGCTGAGCGTGAAGCTACTCGCACCGCCCGCGGCCGCGTTGCCGCCGCACGTCACGGGGACCGTGCTCACCGTCGGCACCTTCGACGGCGTGCATCGGGGGCACCTGGACGTGCTGGCGCGCCTCGTCGAGCATGCCCGCCGGCTCGGACACCCGAGCCTGCTCGTGACGTTCGAACCGCATCCGCTCGAGGTGCTGAACCCGCCGGCGGCGCCCATGCTGCTCACCACGCGCGAGGAGAAGCTGGCCCTCCTCGACGAGACCGGCCTCGACTACGTGGCAATCGTGCCCTTCACGAGCGAGCTCGCCGCGCAGTCCGCTGAGGAGTTCGTCGACCAGGTGCTGCGCGAACGCTTCCGCCTCGCGAAGCTGCTCATCGGACACGACCATGGCTTCGGACGTGGCCGCGAAGGCGACGTCGATACACTTCGCACGCTCGGTGCGGACCGAGGATTCGGTGTGGAGGTGTTCCCTCCCGTCGTGACGGACACGGGCGAGGCGGTCAGCAGCTCGCGTATCCGCCGCGCGCTCGCGGCGGGTGACCTTGCCGGCGCTGCAGCAAGCCTCGGACGCGAGTACGGGGTGAGCGGACGCGTCGTACCCGGCGAGGCGCGCGGCCGCGGACTCGGATTCCCTACGATCAACGTGCTCCCCGGATCGCCGCGGAAGCTTCTGCCCCCCGACGGGGTATACGCGGTCGAGGTGCGCACGACGAGCGGTCGGTACGGCGGCATGATGAACCTTGGCGGACGTCCCACCTTTGGCGACGACCGCCGCACGATCGAGGCGCATCTCTTCGACGTGACCGGCGACTTCTATGGGGACGAGGTCCAACTGGCGTTCGTCCGCCGGTTGCGCGATACGATGAAGTTCGACGGCGTCGAGGCGCTCCGAGCGCAGCTCGCCACGGACGAGCGCGACGCTCGTAGCGCGTTGACGGCCGTTGTCGAGCCGGGTAACGTTAATGGTTCCACACCCGCTCCTCCCTCCACCCCGTAGTCGCATGTCCAACCTGAAGTACCGTGTGGTGCTGATCCTCGCACTCATCCTCGTGTCCGTCTATGCGCTCTTCCCGCGCGACGTGAAGGTGCGGCAGCGCCGTGCCGACGGCACGTTTTACGACACGACCACACGCCGCGTCCCGCTGCGGAAGGGACTGGATCTTCAGGGCGGCATGCACCTCGCGCTCGACGTCGACGAATCCAAAGGTGCCGTGGCCGACAAGAGCGAGGCGATCGATCGCGCGCTCAAGGTCGTCCGCACGCGCATCGAGGGCATGGGCGTCTCCGAGACCGTGATCCAGAAGGCGGGGAACGACCGCATCATCGTCGACATCCCCGGCATCGACGATCGCGAGCGGGCGATCAAGATCGCGCAGGATCAGGCCTTCCTGCAGTTCCAGATCACCGACAAGACCAACGGCCTCGAGAAGGCGCTCCCGAGGCTCGACGCCATCGCGAAGACAAAGGGGATGGGCGTGGCGGCCGGCACGAACGCCGCAGCGGCGCCGAGCCAGGGGCTGAACGGGCTGCTCACGGCCGGCACCGACAGCGCCAAGGTCGTGGCGGGCGCGAAGAAGGACAGCATCAAGAAGGATTCGGCGTCGATCCCCGGCGTGACCGGCGGGGTGATCTCCAAGAAGATCCTCGACGGTGGCGCGCCCGGCGCGTTCCTGTTCGATCGCAACGACTACGACCTGCTCAAGAACTTCTTTGCCGATACCGCCGTGCAGGGCGCGCTGCCGCCCGGCAAGGTGGTGCGCTTCGGCAGCGATTCCACCGTCATCCAGAACAAGACCTATCGCTTCCTGTACCTGCTCGACGCGCGCCCGATCATCACCGGCGAATACCTCACCGACGCCAAGCCGAACACGTCGCCGCTCGAGGGGACGGTCGTCGAGTTCACGCTGAACAACGAGGGTGGCCGCCGCTTCCAGCGCGAGACCGCGAAGCACGTCGGCGACTTCATGGCCATCGTGCTCGACAACGTCGTGATGGGTGCCCCGCCGCGCATCAACAGCGCGATCGGCACGCGCGGTCAGATCACGATGGGGCAGGGGCGCGACCTTCAGAACGCGCAGGACCTCTCGCTCGTCCTCAAGGCGGGCGCGCTGCCGGTGGCGCTCAAGGTGGCCGAGGTCCGCAACATCGGACCGAGCCTCGGCCAGGATTCGATCAACAAGGCGCTCACGGCCGGCGCGGTCGCCATCATTCTGGTCGTCGTGATCATGCTCGTCTACTATCGCTTCTCCGGACTGCTCGCGGTCGGTGGCCTGGCGCTGTACGTCCTCTACACGCTCGCCACGCTCGCCGGGTTCGATGCGGTGCTCACGCTGCCCGGCCTCGCCGGCTTCGTGCTCTCCATCGGGATCGCGGTCGATGCCAACGTGCTGATCTTCGAGCGCATCCGCGAGGAGCTCGATCGTGGCAAGACGGTGCGCACGGCGATCGAGGAGGGCTTCTATCATGCCCGCAGCGCCATCATCGACTCGAACGTCTCCACCATCCTCACCGCCGCGGTGCTGTATCAGTACGGCACCGGCCCTGTGAAGGGCTTTGCCGTCACGCTCATCGCCGGCATCGTCGCCTCCATGGTCACCTCGATGTTCGTGGTGCGGACCTTCTACCTCCTGTGGCTGAACCGCACCCGCGGCGCCCAGACGCTGAGCATCTAAGCGCATATGCTGCGGATCCTTCATGGTACCAACTACGACTTCATCAGGCCCTGGCGCTGGGCGGTCGGGATCACCGTCGCCTTCATCGCGATTGGGCTGATCTACCTCGGCGTCCACGGCATCAACAAGAGCATCGAGTTCACCGGCGGCACGCTGATGCAGGTGGAGTTCAAGCAGCCGCCGAACGTCGGGGACATCCGCGCCACCGTCGATGCGGCGGGTTATCCGAACTCCGAGATCCAGCAGTTCGGCAGCGCACGCGAGTTCACCATTCGCGCCGCGGTTCACGCGCAGCAGGCCGCGGGCACCGCCGTGGAAGCCACGGCCAAGGACATCCAGGCCGCGCTCGACAGGAAGTTCGGCGCCGATGCCTTCCGCGTCGTACGCACGGAGATCGTCGGGCCCCGCGTCGGCGATGAGCTGAGCCGGAACGCCATCATCGCGATCCTCATCTCGCTCGTCGTCACGCTGATCTATCTGGCGATTCGCTTCGAGTGGCGCTTCGGCGTCGCGGCCGTCATCGCCACCTTCCACGATCTCCTCAGCACGCTCGCGTTCCTCGCGATCATGCGCCTGGAAGTCTCCCTGACGGTCGTCGCCGCGCTGCTGACCGTGATCGGCTATTCGCTTAACGACACGATCATCATCTTCGATCGCGTGCGCGAGGACCTGAAGAAGAACCGGAGCGATTCGCTGTACACCGTGCTGAACAAGGCGATCAACGAGACGCTGCCTCGCTCCATCCTGACGCACGTCACGGTGGCCGCAGCCACACTCTCGCTGCTGATCTTCGCCGGCGAAGTCATCCGGCCGTTCTCGTGGATCATGCTGTTCGGTATTGTCACCGGTACCTTCAGCTCCATCTATGTGGCCGGTCCCGTGCTGCTCTTTATCGAGCGCAACTGGCCGCGGCCGCGCAGCGACAAGAATCTCGTTCGCGCGCAGCAGGCGGAGCCGACTCGACCGGAGTCGCGTGCGTCGGTCGGTGCGCGCTGAGCGTTCGCCAGCCCGGTAGCCCATGAAATCGCCGCGTCGGCTCTCACCGGCGCGGCGATTCGTGCACGCATGATCGGGTTCATCGACAGCCATGTCCACCTCGCGGATCCCGCCTTCGACGCCGATCGGGATGAGGTCATCGCGCGGGCGCGCGAGGGCGGCGCCCTGGCGCTCGTGTGCATCGGCGAATCCCTCGACGCCGCCCGCCGGGCCGGCGAGATCGCGGCGCGCCATCCGGACTTCTGCTACTACACTGCCGGCGTTCATCCCCACGACGCCGCCACGTTCGATCTCCGGCGCGACGTGACTGCGATCCGCGCTGAAGTCCACCGCGGCGCGGTG
>JALYXJ010000329.1 GCA_030947165.1 Gemmatimonadota bacterium | reverse complement strand
GCACGCGCGCCACCGATTACGCGGAGCATCTGCTGGACATCGTCACGTCGGTACGACGCGACGCGACCCCGACCGTGGCGCTCGCGATGGCGCGCCGCAAGGAGTTCGAGGGACGCATGCTCGCCATCCTGGATCCGGAGCTGCGGCACTCGAGCCCGAGTCGCCGGCAGGCCTTCGCGCTGATCGCGTCGCTCGCGCTGATCGCGATCGTCGTGGGCGCTGCGGCGCCATCGCCACGTGTTGCCAACGCGGCCACACTGTACGTCCCGAAGCAGGACCGGCGCTGGACGGCCGAGCCGGAGATGTCCGCTCAGCCGCGCACGCAGGAACGGCCGCAAGCGTCACCTCAGCCGCGCGTGAAGGCGTATCCCGACTCGGGAGAGCCGGGAGTGATGCAGCGCTCGACGCAGACGCGCACCGAACTGCAGACGCGCATTCAGGAGTCGATTCAGACGCGCACGCAGACTTCAATGTCGTCGGCCCCGGCTGCGGCAGCGGGAGCCGGCGCAGCCGCCGGTGCCGGAGCAGGCACGAGCGTCGGCGTCGAGGCGTACGCCGCGAGCGCCGGTCGCGCGGCCGGTATGGCGGTCAACGCAGTCGTCAGCGACATCATCAAGGGCGCAAAGCAGGGTGCGAGAAGGGACACCGACGAGCGTCCGATCCTGCTCGCCAAGATTCTCCGTACCGACTCGAGCTCGTCGCTCCGCCGCGTCGCTGCGTGGGGATTGCAGGAGTATGCCGACCAGACGGTCGCCGCCGAGGCACTCGCGGCTGCGCTCAAGCACGACTCCAATGCGGGTGTGCGCGAGATGGCGGCCTGGGCGCTCGCTGGAGCTGACGACCACAACGGAGTCGCGGCCGAGGCGCTACGCAGCGCATTGCGCAGCGACGCGGATGAGAAGGCGCGTGTGACAGCCGCGTGGGCGATCGGCAACACCGGCGACCGCTCGTCGGTCGACGCGCTGACCGCGGCACTCGCCGACCCCAGCGAGCGCGTTCGACTGCGCGCCGCCTGGGCACTCGGCAACATCAGTCCCAAGCAGGCGCCGAAGCCGCTCATCGCGCTGCTTGCCGACAAGGATCCGCGCACTCGCCAGCTCGCCGCGTGGGCGATGTATCAGATCGAGGACCCGGCTGCGATCCCGGCGCTCCAGGCTGCAATGAAGAACGAGACCAACCAGGAGCTCCAGATCGACTACATCCGCGCGCTCGCCGCACTCGGCGAGAAGTCGGTCGACGCCTTGAAGGGTCTGCTCGACTCACCCGATCCGAAGATCAAGAACATCGCGGTGCGCGCGCTCGCCGGTGGGCACGCGACCGGACCGTGGCCGTGGCCTTGGCCGGAGCCGCGTCCCTATCCCTGACCGCTAGCGCACGAACAGAAGTCGGGGCGCATTCGGAACGGCGCCCCTTCTTTCCCGACAGTGGTGCTGATTTTTCACCCCCCCATGCTCATGGTGATGCCCGTGGGCCAGAACTACGGAGTCATGATGCTACGAGTGATTGGAGTCATATCCGCGGCGGTGCTGTTCTCGGCCGATGGCGGCGAGATGCGGGCGGCAACGAAGGTTCACGAACGCGCCGCCGAGCAGACGCCGCCGCTCGACGTGGTGGCGCTGCTGACCGCGGCGCGCGGCGCACCGCCGCTCATCTGCGCGTTCGCCGCGCAATCGGTGCGCGGCTACGGGTGGGGCAACTGGAACGACGCGCCTTCCACACCACTCGCCGCCGTGGTGACCATGCCCGATCGCGAAACGGGCAACGCGACATTCCCGCCGGCCGACGTGGACCGGCTGTTCGAGGGGCTCGCGTCCGCCGATCCATGCGTGCGCGAGCTGTCCGTGCGACTGCTCGGCGGCCAGAAGAGCGAGAGCATCGCCAGCGCGTTCGTCACGCGGCTCGGTTCGACCGACGCACCGACGCGAGAGGCGGCCGCCTTCGGTCTCGGTCTCTCGCAGCCGGCCAGCGCAGAGAGCGCGCTCATCCAGGCGCTCCGAGACGCCGCGGCGGGGGTGCGCGCGAACTCGGCGTGGGCGCTCGGGCGCATCGCGGATGGGCGGGCGCTCGCGCCACTGCTCGGGTTGTTCCGCGATGAATCGGAGAAGGTGCGGCTGGCAGCCGTCGTGGCGACGGGACGAATGGATTCCACGAGCGCCGTGGCGGCACTGATGCGCGTCGTGCAGAACGATCCCGCGCCGTCGGTGCGGCGCTCCGCGGCGTGGGCACTCGGTCAGCTCGAGTCGCGCGAGGCAGCCGATGTGCTGGCCGGCGTGCTGGGCCGCGACAGCGACGCGAAGGTCCGCGAGATGTCGGCGTGGGCGCTCGGACACATGGAAGGACGCAACGGCAAGACGGCGCTCACGAACGCCCTGGGCAAGGATGCGGACGACGGCGTGCGCGAGACCGCCGCGTGGGCGCTCGCGCAGATCGAGGATCGCAGTGCCGTGGACGCGCTGGCCGCAGCCACCGCTGATCACAGCGCCCGCGTGCGCGGCACCGTCGCGTGGGCGATCGGCCAACTGCGTGGCGACGACGAGGGCTCCGGTTCCAGAGTGCCGCCCGGGCTGGTTCGCCTGTTGAAGGACGAGAGCGAGGACGTCCGCCTCAAGGCGGCGTGGTCGCTCGGACAGATCGGCGACGCCTCCGCGCTCGGAGCAATTCAGGATGCGTTGAAGCTGGAGCAGAGCAGTCAGGTACGCCGCGCCCTGGTGCGGGCTCTCATCAAGTCGGGGGGACGGTCGGAGGCGACGATGACCGAGCTGCTCAACTCCAGCGACCCGAAGGTGCGTGAGTCGGCCGTGCGAGGGCTCGCAGGGCACAACTCGTTCAATCCGTGGCCGTGGCCCTGGCCGCGCCCGCGCCCTTTCCCATGAGCCACGCTCGAGCCATCGCGGTGATGGCGCTCTCGTTCACGGCGCTGCGTGCGCTGCCCGCGCAGGAGCGGGCAGCGTACGTGATGCCGGCGGTGACGCTACGCCTCTCGCTCACCGGTCCGAGTGAGCGGGTGGCGGAGGAGTGGACGTCGCGTGGCCGAGCGCTCTACGACTCGAGCCGGTATCGTGAGTCGATCGCGTCGTTCGAGCGCGCGCTCCAGCTTCGCGCGGGGCGTCCCGACGCGCAGGCGTGGAACATCGCGAGAGCGTACGCGCATCTCGGCAATCGGAAGCAGGCGCTGCGCTGGCTCTCGCATGCGCTGGAGATGGGCTTTCCCTGCCGCAATGCGATCGCCGGTGACGCGGCGTTCGAGCAGTATCGCGACGATGCAAGGTACGAGGATATCGTGGAGAACGCGGGGAGACCGGCGGTGCGCCGGCCGAACGCGGTTCGGTCGGTCGCGGATTAAGGAGACGCAACGCGGATCACACGGATACGGGCGAAAGGAACGCGGATCATCGCAAATTACGCGGATGAATCCACACCAGCACAGTACCGGCGCTGAGCAGCACTCTCTCGATGCGAATTTCTTATGATGTGGTCGTTGTCGGGCCTCTCGGTGTTCTCTGTTCTCTGTGGTTCAATTCTAACGGCTCTTAACCACAGAGGACACAGAGAACACAGAGGACCGTCCCGCTCCCTCGCAGGCAGATGTGTCGTATCCGCGTCATCCGCGAAGATCCGCGTTCCCTTTGCCGTTCCGCGCAGATGAGTGTTCCTCTCGCCGTAGAAGTGCAGATCCCCGTGCCCGCTTGCACGGGCCGTGCACGGAGCGCAGTGTTCCGTCATGCGACTACTCCCTTTCATTGTCCCATTCGCGTTCGCGTTCGCGTGTGCGACGCCCGCGGCGACCCGTGAAGTGCAGACGTCCTCGGCCGGCGTGGTTCCCGGCGTGGAGGTCCTCGTCACCGACTCCCTGCACCTCATCCGCGGCAAGCGGGTGGGACTGCTCACCAACCACTCCGGCCGTGACCGCGCGGGTCGGAGCACGATCGACATCCTGTTCAAGGCGCCGGGTGTCTCCCTCACGGCGCTGTATGGACCCGAGCACGGCATCCGCGGCGATGCCCGAGCTGGCGACAAGATCAACTCGAGCGTGGATTCCGCCACCGGTGTCAAGATCTACTCGCTCTACGGCGACGTGCAGGTCCCGACCGCCGAGATGCTGAAGGACGTCGACGTGTTGGTGTACGACATTCAGGACGTGGGAGCACGGGTGTACACCTATGAGTGGACGCTCGCGCTCACGGCGAACGCGGCGAAGAAGCCGATCATCGTGCTGGACCGCCCCGATCCCATTCGGGCCGACCGGATCGAAGGGAACATCCTTGACCCGAAGTTCGCGTCGCTCGTGGGACAATTTCCCGTGGCACTGCGCTATGGGCTAACGCCCGGCGAGCTGCTGCGCTATCTGGCGGGCACCAGGTTGATCGACGCCGAGGTCCACGTGGTGCCGATGAAGAACTACCGGCGCTCGATGTGGTACGACGAGACCGGGCTCCCATGGATCACCCCGTCGCCGAACCTTCGCAACCTCGACGCCGCGCTGCTGTACCCAGGCACGGTGTTCTTCGAGGGCACCACCGCGACCGAGGGCCGCGGCACGGAGGATCCCTTCACGCTGATCGGCGCGTCGTGGATGACGGACAACGTCGCGCTCGCGGCGGAGCTGAATGCGAGGTCACTCTCCGGCGTGCGCTTCGACACCGCCACGCGTACGATCGAGCCGGGCTACAAGTTTGCCGGCCAGACGATCCCGATGCTCAAGGTGCGCGTGACCGACCGCAATGCCGTGCGCCCGGTGGAGCTGGGCATCCGGATGCTGCGGGCCATCTACGCGCGCCACCCGGCGGACTTCAAGTGGCGCGAGCGTCAGATCGACCGCCTCGCCGGCACGGACCAGCTGCGTGCGGCGGTGGAGCAGAACACGGTGGACGCGTTGATCCGGCAGTGGGACGCGGATGCGCGCCGGTATGGAGAGATGGTGAGGCCATACCTCGTATATCGCTGACGGTGAGTCGTGAATGGTTCACGACTCACCATTCACGGCGTACGGTGCACCGTTCGATGCGTTACCAGTCCACCCGCATCCCCACCTGGGCCTGCCGTGCCGCATACGCCCCCGTCGGCACGCCGAACGTTGCCACGGGCACGCCGGCCGCGGTGAACTGCGTGCCGCCGTACGACAGGTTGTTGTTCCAGTTGAACACGTTGAACACCTCGGCCGACACGCTCACCTTGTTGCCGCCCTTGGCGTACAGCGCCCGCGCCAGACGCAGGTCCACGGTGCGATACCAGTTGGCGAAGCTGTTCGACGGCCGGATAGTGCGGATGCCTGCGGTCGTCGTGGTGCCGCCGATGTAGTCATCGCCGGTGATGTTGTCGAGGTTGATGTCGCGGCCATCGATCGTCAGATACGGACGCGGGCTGGCGAACGTCATGATCGACGAGAACATGAAGCCGAACGGGATCGGGCTCACCTCGGAGAACACCACACGGTGGCGCTCGTCGCCCGTCGTCGCCTGCCGGTTGAACAGGAAGTCATATGCGAAGTTCGGCAGCGCGGCCGTGTCGAAGTCGCCCTGATACCAGCCGAGCGTGTACGCCAGGTTCATGCGCGTCTGATTGCGCTGCCAGGTGCTCTGGAGCATGAACGCCGAGAAGTCCGACTGCCCGATGTCGTCCCACAGCACGATGTCACCGTAGGCGGGGGTGAGCTTGCGCCGGTTCGGTGTCACGGTCTTGTCGAGGTAGTTCGGGTTGCGCTGCACGTAGAGATTGTCCATGTGCTGGCGCACGTAGTCGAGGTTCAGCCCGAGCTCGCTCGTGAACTGATGCCCGATGCCGAGCGACATCTGCCGGCTGTGCGGGGTCTTCATGTCGTGCTTGATCAGGATCGGCGCCGGCGAGCCAGACGACCCCGCGATCACCCGCGCGCGCAGCACGGCTGGATCCGTGGTGCCCGGGTTGGTGAAGTTGTACGTGCGCCAAGTGGAGTTCTTCCGCTCCTGGAAGCCGATGAAGCTCGTGACGCGGTCGTAGATGATGCCGAAGCCGCCGCGGATGAAGGTCTGGTTCTTCCCGTTGGGATCCCACGAGAACGACACACGCGGCGAGATGTTGCCGAGCTGGTTCTTGCGGTTGCCGGTGTTCAGGTAGTTGGCCAGCTCCGGGATCGCCTGGAGCGTCGGATCGCTTGCCCACGGCACCGTGTAATCGTTGTCCATCGTGTTGAACTCGGCGTCGTGCCGCAGGCCGAGCGACAGGGTGAACCGCGGGCTCATGCGCCACTCGTCGTTCAGGTAGACGCCCGTCGTGTACCCCGCCGCGCTGGCGTCGGCGTCGGTGACGCCGTTCGGGTCGGTGAAGCCAACGGCGATGGACGCCGTGTTCGGCAGCGTCGACGTGTCCGTGAGGAAGTTGAACGAGCCGTCCTTGTTGTTCGGGAACGATTGACTCGCCGCGATGCGGCTGAGTTCCACCCCCGCCTTGATCACGTGCGAGCCCGACGCGTTGTCGAGGTTCCACGTCGCGCGGTCCACGAGGCGCAGATGCGTCTCCTTGAGGATGAGCGGGAAGCCGCTCGTGCCGAACACGATGCCGGGATAGGTGAGCTGCGGGCCCGGCACGAGCGGCAGCTCGTTGTGGTTCCAGTTCACGAGCTGGAGGCTGGTTTCGTTCACGAAGTTGCCGCCGGGCGCCAGGTACCGCTGCCGCAGCTGGCCAGTGTAGATCTTGTAGTTCTGCGAGATGCCGCCGTCCTTGGAGACGCGCGCGCCGAAGTTCCCTTCGCCCTTCAGGTAGCGCGCCGACACCATCGCGTCGTACGTGACGGACGGGCTCTGCACGAAGGTGAGACGCGAGAACAGGGTGTGATTCTTGTTCGGCGCGAGGAACGAGCCCTTGTACTGCGTCCACGGGCCGCTGATCGGGTTCACGTCCAGGTAAAAGTTCGTCGATGCCAGCTCGTAGCTCGCGGCGATGAACCACCTGTCCTTCTGGATCGGGCCGCGGAGGTTGAGCCCGAGCTGGGTCCGCCCGAAATCCGGCACCACGGTCTGGAAGGCATTCCGCGCGATCAGCGACTTGTTCTGGAGAAATCCGAACGCCGACCCCTGCCACTCATTGGTGCCGCGGCGGCTTTCGGCGCTGATGACGTACGAGCCGGCGCGCGTGTACTCCGCGTCGTACGGGTTCACGTACACCCGGAACTGCTCGAGCGCCTCCTGCGGCAGCGGCGAGCCCGTCTGGCCGAGGCCCACGATGTTGCCGTTGTAGAGGCTCTTCATCTCCACGCCGTCCATGTAGACGTTGAAGAAGCGCAAATCCGGAGCGGCTCCACCAGATGGGAGCGTGCGACCAGACTGCGGCGCGTACGTCTTGATGCCGGGCGCGATGCCGGCGAGGTTCATCACGCCACGGGCGTTCAGCGGGAGATTCTCGATCTCCTCCTTCATCACCGGCGCCGACACGGACAGCCGCTGCACCTCCACCTGCTTCACGCGTTCACCGAGGATCGTCTGCGTGGACAGCTCGGTGGCGCCCTGCTGCATGGTGAACTCGAGCCGCGCACGCTGTCCGATCGCGAGCTGCACGGTCTGGCCGACCTGCCGGTACCCGATGGAGCGAACGGTGACGGTGTAGGTGCCGGGAAAGAGTCCCAGCACGCGGAACTCACCGTTGGAGCGCGTGGCGGTGTTGGCCGTCTCCTGCGTCGCCACATTGATGACCGACACCTGCGCGCCGGCCAGGGGAGCGGTCTGGCTCCTCACGGAGCCTTCGAGGGTGATGGTGTTCTGCGCATGCGCCGGTCGCGCGAGCGCGACGGCCAGTGCGGCGGCGGCGAGCAGGGACTGAATGCTGGGTCGAGAGGGTCGCATGGCGACGGGCTCCGATCGGAGGAGGGGAGGGGGAGAGAAGCTCTCAGCGATAAGCTCGGAAGCCAGTGCAGAAGATGCTATGGGCTGCAAGCTGTCAAGCAATAGGCTCTCGCTGATCGCTGCGGCGAATCGCATCACGACACTTGGGTTCGTTGGGAACGAACGGCGAAAGGGCGAACGACGTGTGACCTTGCCTCCGCTGCGCCGGCGGCGCACTCTAGGCCCGAACAGGCTACGCGGCCACTGCTGGAACCCAAACTTGCTTCATTGGTGTCTGTTGGATTCCTCTCTGTGTCCTCTGTGTTCTCTGTGGTTCAATGCAACAGCTATGAACCACAGAGGACACAGAGAGCACAGAGGAAACGCTACAACCATGCGACGCTTCTCGTTCGACGAACTTGGCTTGATCAAGGGACTGACCCTCGGAGCGGCGCTGTGGGTCACGGTCGGACTCCCCGGCGCGCTCCACGCGCAGGCCTCCGACACCGTTACCAAACGCGCGCTGGCGCCCGGTGTCATCTACCGCCACATCGTGGACAAGCGCGGGCCGCTGGTGATGCACGTCGTCACGGTGAACCTGCGCAACCCCGACGTCGAGCTTCGGGAGGCCCGCGCCCACGACCAGCTCAAGGGGCGGGAGAAGACGAGCGAGATGGTGCGTCGCGTCGTCGCCGGCGGCGTGCAGGTGCCGGCCGCCGTGAATGCCGACTTCTTCGAGCTCGGATCGGGCGAGAACGAGAACGAGCAGGTCCTTCGCGGCGAGTGGTGGAAGGGGCTCAAGGTGACGGATTCCCCCTACGATACCTACGACAACGTCCACGTGCAGTTCGGTCTCGATGCGGCGGGACGCCCGGTGATGGATCGCTACATCCTGGACGCCAAGGCGTGGGACCGTGGAGCGATGACCCCGATCGTCGCGCTGAACTTCAATCCGTCGGGCAAGCCGGAGGGCACGGCCCTCTTCACTGCACGCTACGGTGCGGCCGCGCCACACGACACGACGCGACAGACAGTCGAAGCAACCTTGACGGCTGCCGGTCGCCGCGGCGACACGCTGCTGTTCGTGCGCCGCGGCCCCGTATCCACTTCCTCGGGATCCGCCATCCCGCCGAACGGCGCGGTGCTCGCCG
>JALYXJ010000318.1 GCA_030947165.1 Gemmatimonadota bacterium | reverse complement strand
CCCCGACCCCGAGAGTGCGCTCTCCGACGGCGACCAGTCGCTGCATCCGTCGGCGTTCCTCTCGCTCATGGACCGGCTGGGAGCGTTCGCCAATGCGGCCGGCCGCTCCTTGGAGGTACCGGCCCGCGTATGACGATGCCCGGCGACCAGGAGCGAGATCCGCGCGCGGCACTCGCCGAGTGCCGCGAGGTGATCGAGGAGCTCGACCGCCGCATTGTCGCGCTGCTCGCCGAGCGCATCGCCGTCGGCAAGCGCACGACCGCGCTCAAGCAGTCAGCGGGCCTCCCGATCCTCGATCCGACACGCGAGGCGGAGGTCATCCGGCGGGCCGTCGCCACCGCCCGGGCACACGACCTCGCCACGGAGCCCGTGCGGGAGATCTTCTGGCACATTGTCGGGATGTCGCGGCGCGCGCAGGAGGCGTCGCCATGATTCCGGATACGCGCGTCGCGGTGATCGGGCTCGGACTGATGGGCGGGTCCCTGGCACGTGCGCTGGCGGCGCGTGGCGTCCGCGTGCTCGGCTGCGACAGCAACTCGGAGCATCTGTCGGCCGCGCTGCGCGACGGCGTAGTGCACGAGGAGCTCGGCGCGGGACTCGCTGGTCTCGAGACTGCCGAGGTCGTCCTGCTGGCCGTGCCGGTCGGCGCGACCGTATCGCTTCTCTCGCGAATTGCGTCGCACGTCGGCAATGCGCGCCTCATCATGGACGTCGCGAGCACCAAGCGCACCATCATCGCGGCCGCTGAGGCAGCCGGGATCGGCGCGCGGTACGTGGGGGCGCACCCGCTCACCGGGAGCCACCGCTCGGGATGGGGCGCGTCGCGCGCGTCGCTGTTCGAGGATGCGCGCGTCTTTCTGTGCCCCACGATGCGCACTACCCCCGAGACGCTGCAGCTCGCCGAGTCGTTCTGGCGCGAGCTGCGCGCGGGCGTGGAGCTGCTCGACGCATCGTCGCACGACGAGCAGATGGCCTGGCGAAGCCACCTGCCGCATCTCCTCTCGAGCGCGCTGGCCGTGACTCTTCGCGATGCCGGCGTGCGGCGTTCGGCACTGGGCCCCGGCGGGCGCGATATGACGCGATTGGCCGGTGGATCGACGGCCATGTGGAGCGCCATCGTCGCGGACAACGCCGCCGCGATCGTGGACGCGGTGTCGGCGTGCGAGCAGCGGCTCGTTGCGCTGCGGGCGGCGCTGCAGCGCGGGGATGCGGACGCCGTGCGCGACTTTCTGCGCGCCGGGAGCGAGTGGTTCGACGGGGAGCCCGGCGCGCTGGCGGCGCCCGCCGAGCCGCTCACCTCCGGTCGCGCCTGAGCGTACTTTACGCGTCATGACACTACAGCAGTCCGCACCCGCGCTGCGTGTGAGCGGCCTGAGAAAGGCGTATGCCGACGTCGTCGCCGTCGACGGCCTCGACCTCACGGTGCAGTCGGGCGAGTGCTTCGGCCTCCTCGGCCCCAACGGCGCCGGCAAGACCACCACGATCGAGATCTGCGAGGGGCTCACCGAGCCCGACGCCGGCGATGTCGAGGTGCTCGGCCGCCGGTGGGATCGCGACGAGCGGGCGCTGCGCGAGCGTCTCGGGATCCAGCTCCAGGAGACGCAGCTAGCCGAGAAGCTCACGGTGGACGAGACGATCCGCCTCTTTCGCAGCTTCTACTCGCGTGGCCGCGACGTGACGGAGGTGATCGACGTCGTGCAGCTCGGCGAGAAGCGCACCTCGAGGGTCGGCAAGTTGAGCGGCGGCCAGAAGCAGCGCCTCGCACTCGCCTGTGCCATCGTCGGTGATCCCGAGCTGCTGTTCCTCGACGAACCCACCACGGGGCTCGACCCGCAGTCGCGACGGCAGCTGTGGGACCTGATCGTCGAGCTGCGCGCGAGCGGTCGCAGCATCGTCCTCACGACGCATTACATGGACGAGGCGGAGCGGCTGTGCGACCGCGTGGCGATCGTCGATCATGGACACGTCATCGCGCTCGGGTCGCCGCGCGAGCTGATCGCGTCGCTCGGCGCGGAGCACGTGGTGGAGTTCACGCTCCACGACGCGCCGGTCGGCGCGCTCACGGCTGAGGCGCTGCGCCGCCTCGACGGCGTGAAGGAAGCGCGGGAGCACGGCGGGCGATGGACGATGGAAGTCACGCAGCTCGCCCGCGCCGTCCCGGCGTTGCTCGCCGACCTTTCGCGGCGCGGGCTGACACTCGGCGAGCTGGCAACGCACTCCGCCACGCTCGAGGACGTCTTCGTCTCGCTCACCGGGAGGCAGCTGCGCGATGTCTGAGCCGGGGCGCAGGGCGCCGCAGGAACAGACGCCGGATCGCCCGCAGCCGATGCTGCACGACGCAACGTCGCCGCAACGATCGTGGCGCGACGGTTCGCTCGCCCAGCTCACACTCGTGCGCTTTCGCGAATTCCTGCGTGAGCCGGAGGCGGTGTTCTGGACCTTCGCCTTCCCGATCATCCTGGCGCTCGGCCTCGGAATCGCGTTCAGGAACAAGCCCGCCGACGTGATCGCGATCGGCGTCGTGCGTGGCACTCCGCAGGGTGATTCGCTCGTCGCACGTCTCGCGACGGCTCCTGGACTGAAGGTGGAAGCACTCGACGCGGACGAGGCGTCGCGCGCGCTCCGCACCGGCGACGTGGCACTGCTCGCCGTGGCAGCGGCGACCGGCGTGGAATACCGCTACGACGACACGCGCCCAGAGGGTCGAACGGCGCGCTTTCTCACCGACGATGCGCTGCAGCGCGCGGCCGGACGGCGCGATCTCGTGCCGACGTCGGAGCGGCAGGTGCGCGAGAAGGGCTCGCGCTACATCGATTTCGTGGTGCCCGGCCTGCTCGGCATGAACATCATGGGCGGCGGCATCTGGGGCCTCGGGTTCGCCATCGTGGAGGCGCGCCGCAAGAATCTCCTCAAGCGCCTCATGTCCACGCCGATGCGCCGCGCGCACTACCTCGCGTCGTTCCTGTTCTCCCGCTTCGTGTTTCTGATTCTCGAGGTCGCGGTGCTCGTCGGCAGCGCCGCGCTCTTCTTCGACGTCCCGGTGCGCGGCTCGCTCGCCCAGCTCTTCGTCGTCTGCCTGTTGGCCGCCCTGGCGTTCGGGGGGCTCGGCCTTCTCATCGCGTCGCGCGCGCGCACGATGGAGGGGGTATCGGGGCTGATGAATCTCACGATGATGCCGATGTGGGTGCTGTCCGGCGTATTCTTCTCGGCCGCCAACTTCCCCAAGGCTGCGCAACCGGTCATTCAGGCGCTCCCGCTCACCGCGACGATCAACGCGCTGCGCGCCACGATGCTGCAGGGCGCAGGCTGGGCGGCCGTCGCGCCGGCGGTCGGGATCATCATCGCGTGGCTGGTCGTGACCTTCACCGTTGCCCTGAAACTGTTCCGCTGGCGGTAACGGGCGGCTGATCGTTTCGCGATGATTCCACTCGACTGTACCAAGTCCCTGGTACTTCGTACCGGTTACCCTGTACGACCGATTCGCCGCGCACCACGAGCCCGGATGCGGCGCCGAACGGCGCGTAGAAGGTAGGTGGTACATGGTACCGAGTACTCGGTACTGCTGGGAATCCGCCGCTACCGCATTCCGACACTGTTGCGCCGCGCATCACAATCGAGCCTCATGAATTCCAGTCCACCTCCCCGCGGCGACCTCCCCCCCACCGAGCTTCTCGCCGAGGGGCAGCGGCTGCTCGGGTGGATCGCCGAGTATCTCGAGCATCCGGAGCGATATCCGGTCGTGTCGGCCGCGACGCCGGGCGACATCCGACGCTCGCTGCCGCCGTCGCCGCCACCGAGTGGGGAGTCGCTCGAGCGAATTCTCGCCGACTTCGAGAGCAGGATTCTGCCCGGGATCACGCATTGGAATCATCCGGGCTTCTTCGCCTACTTCTCGATCTCGGCGTCCATCCCCGGGATCCTCGCCGAGCTGCTGATCGCCGCGCTCGACGTGAACGCGATGTTGTGGAAGACATCGCCCGCTGCCACGGAGCTCGAGCAGCTGGTCATGGACTGGTTGCGCCAGCTCCTCGGCCTGGGCGACGGCTGGTTCGGGATGATCAACGATACGGCGTCGATCTCCACGATGCTCGCGCTGGCCGCGGCGCGCGAAGCGAGGCCCGAGCTGGCGATTCGAGAGCGCGGCATGGCCGGGCGTGCCGAGCTGCCGACGCTCCGGGTGTACTGCTCGGAGCACGCGCACTCGTCGGTCGACAAGGGCGCGCTCACGCTCGGCATCGGGCTCGAGAACGCGGTGAAGATCCCATGCGACACCGAATTCCGGATGCGTCCCGACGCGCTGGACGAGGCGATCGCCGCGGACCGGGCGGCTGGGCGACTGCCGCTCGCCTGTGTGGCCACGGTCGGCACGACGAGTACGTCGAGCATCGATCCCCTGCCGGCGATCGCAACGATCTGCCGACGCGAGGAAGTGTGGCTGCACGTGGACGGCGCCTACGGCGGAATGGCGGCGGTGTCGCCCGCCTATCGCCATGTGCTCGCAGGCATTGACGCCGCCGACTCGCTGGTCGTGAACCCGCACAAGTGGCTCTTCACACCCATCGACTGCTCCGCGCTCTATACGCGGCATCCCGAGGTGCTCAAGCGCGCGTTTTCGCTCATGCCGGAATATCTCGTGACGCGCGAGCAGGACGACGTGGTGAACTACATGGACTACGGCGTGCAGCTCGGCCACCGGTTTCGCGCCCTGAAGCTGTGGATGGTGATCCGGGCCTTTGGCGCCGACGGCCTGGCGGCCCGGCTGGAGCACCACTGCGCACTCGCCAGGACTTTCGCCAGCTGGGTCGAATCCGACGCCGATTGGGAGACGAGCGCCCCGGTGCCCCTCTCGCTGGTCTGCTTCCGCTACGCGCCGCGCGGCAGCAGCGAGGATGCTCTGGAGCGTGCGAACGCCGAGATCATGCACCGGGTGAACGCGAGCGGGGAGGCATATCTCTCGCACACCAAGCTCGATGGCCGGTATGTGCTGCGCCTGGCGATCGGGAACATCCGCACCGAAGAGCGCCACGTGGCGCGCGCCCGGGAGCTACTGAGGGAGGCCGCGCGGGGTCCGCACGCA
>JALYXJ010000314.1 GCA_030947165.1 Gemmatimonadota bacterium | reverse complement strand
CGTATCCACCAGGAACTCGAATGCGGCGCCGGGAACCCTGTCCGCGGCCCTGGGCACGGACTGCTTCATCTGAAGTCCGCGCACCAGCGGCACCTCATCGGAGTTCAGGTTGTACGCGCCCCAGTAGTGCGTGAAGCGAAGGGACCTGTAGAGCAGCGACGGACTCAGTCCGGCACCGGAGCCGACGTACAGTCCCGGCACATATCCAGCGCCAGCCACTTCCGCGTGCCAGAGGTTGCAGTAGTCGACGACGTCCGGCGCGGGGGTCCCTGGCGCGACCCCTTCCAGATCACACCACACCGTGACGCCCGATGACAGGCCGATGCGCTGCGCCTCCGACGCAGCGACGACACCGTATGTCGTGCCGAGCGCCGGCGTCGGCACCCATCCTTCCAATGCGACGTGCTGCACGACCATGAGTCCCAGCCGCGCCTTGAGCAGGGTGGTCGCTTCTTTCGCCGTGAGATCGTACGGACGGGCCGTGGCGCGGCGGACGTAGCGCAGACAGAAGCGGTATCCGCGCGAGTGAACGGCCGCCGCGGTTGCCGCACTGATCGGCTGATTCGCGTCGAACCCGCGCACCCCGTTCGGGGCGGTGAACACGTGACCAGAGAGAGTCATGAGCAGCTCGCGGCATGATGTCGTGACGCAAGCGCCAAACTATCATTGCTCGAAAGCGGGAACAACGATGAGAATATCCTCACCTACTGTGTCCGCTCAATCAGGCAGCGCGAATGCGATGATGTGATCGCCGTTGCCGAATTCCTCGCCGCCGCCGGCAGCGATGACGATGTACTGCTTGCCGGCTCGGCCGACCTGGTAGGTCATCGGCGTCGCCCGACCGCCGGCGGGGAGCGGCGCTTCCCACAGCTTGCGGCCGGTCTCCACGTCGAAGGCTCTGAGCGCGTGGTCCAGCGTGGCAGCAACGAACACGACGCCTCCGGCGGTAATCATCGGTCCGCCGAGGTTGGGCGCTCCGAGCTCGCTCCCCGCAGCGCGAGGCGCGCTCGATGATGGCGTCGCGTCCTTGGTCATCGCGCCGAGATCGCCAAGCGTGACGTCCCATCGCGTCGCGCCGGTTCGCAGATCGATCGCGACGAGCGAGCCGAATGGCGGCCGCGAGCAGGGCAACTTGCTCGGGCTCAGGAGGAAGCGACGCCGCATCACGAACGGCGTGCCGTGCATTCGCGTGTACTGATCGCCGAGTCGATCCTGATTGCGCCTCGCCTCGGCGGTATCGATTCGGTCGAGCGGGATGAGCTGCACGAACGAGACGATCCGGTTGACCGGCACGATTGCGAGCTGTCGCTCCGGATCGAGCGCAACTCCGCCCCAATGCGCGCCGCCGATGTTCGACGGCATCACGACCGTGCCCTCGAGGCTCGGCGGGGTGAATGCCCCGTCGTTGCGCATGGTGCGGATCTGGGCCAGACATGCCTCGCGATCGGCTGGCGTGGGACCCCATACGTCGTCGAGCGAGAACGTCTGCGGGCTCAACGCGGCAACGACGCGGTTGACCGGCTGCGTGGGCGAGGCACGCTCGCCGAACACGCGGCTCGGCGGCACGGGGCGTTCATCCACCGGAAAGACCGGCACGCCGGTGGCGCGATCGAGGACGAAGAGCTGCCCGGTCTTGGTGGCCTGAAGCACCACGTCGATCGCCCGGCCCTCATGCGTGATCGTCGCGAGCGTGGGCGGCGAGGCAACGTCGTAGTCCCAGAGATCGTGATGCACGGCCTGGAAGTGCCAGACCACCGTCCCCGTCGATGCGCGCAGCGCGACGACGGAGTTGGCGTAGCGATTGTCGCCGGCTCGCTCGCCCCCGAAATAGTCGGGGCTCGGGCTTCCCGTCGGCACGAACACGAGGTCGCGCGCCGAGTCGGCGGCGATCACCGACCACGCGTTGGCTGCGCCGGTGGTGTGGGCCATCGGCCCGCGCCAGCTCTTCCATGCCGGATCGGCCGAGTCGCGCGGCACCGGATCCCAACGCCAGCGCAGTGTGCCGGTGCGTGCATCGAACCCCCGCACCTCGCCACTGGCTGCATTGGTGCGGTTGTTGTCCGCCACCGATGAGCCGGTGACGATCAGTCCGTTGATCACGGCCGGCGGCGACGTGAGCTCGTACTCCTCCAGCGCCGCAGGCGCGTTATGCAGTCCTTGCCGGAGATTGATGCGCCCGGCGACGCCAAATCCGCCACATGGGCGGCCGGTGCGTGCGTCGAGCGCGATGAGCTGGGCGTCGACCGTGCCGAGATAGATGCGCCGCCTGCATGCCGCAGAGGGCGACGCGGCCGGATCGACCCAGGTGGACACGCCTCGATTCGCGTAGTCACCCCAGTCGGCGCCGATGTCGATCTTCGCGTCGTACGTCCAGCGCTCGCGCCCCGTGACGGGATCGAGCGCGATGACACGTCCGAGCGGTGTGGACAGATACAGCGTTCCATCCACCATGAGCGGTGTGGCCTCGAAGTGCGGATCCCGCTTGACCGGGAACCGTGCACCCTTCGTCTCACCGGTGCGATACGTCCAGGCCACCGTGAGCCTGGCGACGTTCTCGCGCGTGATCTGCGTGAGCGGTGCGTACCGGGTGTTGCCGGCGTCGCGTCCGTACGCGCGCCACTCGCCGTTCGGCGCTTGCGCGAGCACCGGCGCGGCCGCGAGGAGAAGCGCCAGTGCGACGCGACTCATCTGGACACCGGAGGAACGGGCCGCGGCACGACATAGTAGTTGTCGTCCACCTTGACCAGCGAGGCGTCGGTCACGCCGGGCAGGGTCTGCCATGACGTTGTGGGACGCAGCATCACGTAGTCGGTACCCGCCGGCGCCACACGGACCGGCATGGCGAAGCCCGGCACCACATCGGCCCAGCGGTACGAGAGCGTCGAGCCATCGACCTTGTACTCCAGCGCGGGAAGTCTGGTCGTCGTCAGGTACTGCGCGAACACCGCTCCGAGATCGATCCCCGCCTCCTTGCTGATGTAATCACGCACCTGCTGGCCCGTGACGACCTGATGACGGAAGGTGGAATTGAGCCCGCGGAGAATCGCGCGCCATTTCTCGTCGTCGCCGACGATCTGGCGAATGGTGGGCAGCATGTTGCCGCCCTTGTAGTACATGTCGCCGGAGCCTTCGTGGTTCACCCCGAAGTGTCCGACGATCGGGCGGTCGTTCTGCACGGCCTTGCGAGTGCCGATCACGTAGGCGGAGCCAGCCGCCTTTCCGTCCTGACATTCCGTGAAGAGGTTCTCCGCGTAGTTCGCGAAACTCTCGTGCACCCACATGTCCGCGAGGTCCTTGGAGGTGATGCTGTTGCCCCACCACTCATGGGCACTCTCGTGCACGATAATGAAGTCCCACTTGAGCCCCCACCCGGTTCCGGAGAGGTCTCTGCCGAGGTAGCCGTTCTCGTACTTGTTCCCGTAGGCGACGGCGCTCTGGTGCTCCATGCCGAGATGCGGCGTCTCGACGAGCTTGTACCCGTCCTCGTACCACGGGAACGGGCCGAACCAGTGCTCGAAGCAGCGGAGCATCGGGACGACTTGCTGGAACTGCCGCCTGGCGGCGTCCACGTGATACGCGAGCGGCCAGAAGTCCAGTGTCAGTGGTCCCCCCTCGCCCTGGTAGACATCCGCGAAGTGGGCGTAGTGCCCCGCGTTGACGGCCACGTCGTAGTTGTTGATCGGATTGATGACGAACCACTCGAAGGTCGTGGTGCGGTCGGCATGGTGGATCACCCGCCGCAGTCGTCCATTCGAGACGTCGACCATCGGATCCGGAACGGTGATGGCGACGCGTTGGCTGTCGGGCTCGTCAGCCTGCGTATCCTTCGTAGGCCACCACCCACTCGCGCCGTATCCCTGTACGGCCGTCGCCACATAGGGGGCGCCGAGGCTGTCTCTCGTCCACACGACGCCGCCGTCCCACGGCGCATGCTGCGCAGCGCGCGGGCGGCCGTGGTAGTGCACCGTGACGGTCCGGCGGTCGCCGGCGGTCTGCGGTGCCGGCATCGCCACGAACAGTGCATTGCCGTCGCGCCGATGCGAAAGACGGCGACCATCCTGTACGATGCTGTCGACGACCAGCGGCGCCATGAGGTCGATCTGCATCTCGCGCGCGGGCCGGAGCACCCGGTAGGTGATCCCGTTGTAGCCGCGCACGCTGCTGTCCGCCGGGTTGACCGCGGCGTGCAGGTCGTAGAACACGACGTCCCACCAGCTCCGCTGCGGCGTGATACTGCCGCGCAGCGTGTCGGCGTGGGTGAAGGTGACGGTATCCTGCGCCGCGGCCGTGCGGGCAGCGAGCGCGACGAGGACGGCGACGAGCGTGAAAACCCGCATGATGCCCCGAGGTGAGAGACTGGCCGGTACGATAATCAGCGGCGCGCTAGGTGTCGGCCGAGATTCGCGCGAGGAGATCGCGCACGCGGCCGAGGGAGGCGTCGGACGCGGCCTTGCCCTCGAGCGCCGAGTCGTGCGCGATGCTGAGCTGCTGCCACAGCCCACGCAACAGGCTGAACAGGCGCGCGCGCTCCTGAGAGACCGCCTCGCAGCGCACGCGCATCCGCCGTAGCAGCGCGAGCTGACGCTCGAGCAGATCGCGGAGCTCTCGACGCTCCGGCCCTGCGGCGCCTTCGGCATCGGCGTCGAACGCGCCGAGCTGCGCAGCCAGCCTGTCCAGCTCCCCCACGCTCGCGTCGCACGACAGGCGCGCCACTTCGGCGTCGCACTCCTGAATGGCGTCGAGCAGCGCGTGCGCCGTCGCCGACAGCTCCGCGCGCGAATCGGCGCCGAGCGCCGGCAGGAGCTTGGCGAGCTCCGAGATCGCGAGGGCGTGCTCGGTGGGCGAATCGCCAGCCGGCGCGTGATTGAGGCCGGTGCGCGGCGCGAGCACGCGCGCCACCGTTGGCGCATCCCACCCGCGTGCGGGGGTCGTGGCCCCGAACAGCACGCGCACCGTATCCGACAGGGACAGCCGTCGTTGCAGCGCCCATAGGAACGCCACCGCGATGCCCGCCACCGTCACGAGCACGAGCGCCACCTCGACACGCTCGAACGCCTGCCGCACCTCGAAGCGCGGGGCTCCCGAGGTGGCCATCACCCACTCGCGCAGCAGGATCATCGTCGGCAGCGCGATGATGAATGCGCTCAACAGCGCGCGCACCGCGCGGGCCGGCCGAGGGAGCCGCGCCCAGAGGTCGGTCGGACGGCGCAGCGATCGCGGCCACCACATTCCCCACCATTCAGGTGGCCAGAAGGCGATGCGAGTGAGCTCACGCAGCGACATCCCGTCGCCGGCCACGTTCCAGAGTTGCAGCGCGAGCCCGGCGGGGACGAGGAGCGCGATGAGCACCAGCAGCGCGCGGTCACCGATCGACCGGAAGGGAGTCGCCGCGAGCCCCGTCCACAGCGCCGCCCAGATGAGGGCGTACGGGCCGAAGACCGGCAACTCGCGCACCGGCTCCGGAAGCGAGGCTGTTTCGCCCGATGCACGCGCGAGCGCTTCCCTCATGGCGCGCGCGGTCTGCCAGCGCTGCGCGGGGTCGCGCGCAAGGCAGCGCATCACGACGTCGGCCAACTCCTTCGGCACGGACGGAGCAACCGTCGCGAGCAGCGGCGCGTCGTGCGTGAGCCGGCGATACATCACCTGCTCCGCGCTCACGCCGGAGAAGGGCTCCCGGCCGGCGAGCATCGCGTACCCCACCGCGCCGAGGGAGTAGAGGTCGCTGCGCTCGTCCGCCTCCATCGAGCCGAGGGCCTGTTCTGGCGACATGAAATGCGGAGTGCCGACCACCAGACCGGTCGCGGTGAGGCTCTCGCCACCGCCCGATACCTTGGAGATGCCGAAATCGGCCAGCACGGCGCGGCCGGAGTCGGCGTCGAGCAGGATGTTCGCCGGCTTGATGTCGCGGTGGATGATGCCACTGCGATGAGCGCACTCCAGCGCATCGGCGAGCTCCGTGAGAATGCGGTGCGCATCCCCGCTTCCCAGTCGTCCCTCCACCCGCAGCCGCTCGGCGAGCGACACGCCGCGCACGTAGCCCATCACGAAGTACCAGGTGCCCCCCCCGCTCACCTCTCCGAAGGTGTGCAACGGCAGGATGCTCGGGTGCGAGAGCTGGGCGACGACGCGCGCCTCGCGCCGGAACCGCTCACGTCCACTCTGCGCCTCCGCGAGCTCCGGGCGCAGCACCTTCACCGCGACGAACCGCTCGAGCGCCCGCTCGCGCGCGAGGTATACGGCGCCCATCCCCCCCTGTCCCAATGGGCGCAGGATCTCGTACTGCTGGCCCAGCGCGCCGGTGAGCATCGCCTGCAGCGCCGCGTCGCCCGCGGTACGCGAAATGGCGGCGCGGGCCGCCGGAAAGCTGTCCGAGCCGTCTGCCACCGCCAGCAGCGACTCGAGCTCGTCGCGGAGCGAGGTATCGTACTGCTGAAGGCGATCGATGAACGCGGCTCGCTCCTCCGGCGCGAGCTCCATCGCTTCCGCGAAGAGCGACTTCACACGCTCCCAATGAGAGCCGGTCATGCGCCCGCGAGCTGGCGCCGGAGCCAGGCGCGCGCGAGCGCCCATTCGCGCTTGACCGTGGCGGGAGACACCCCCAGCGCTTCGGCGCTTTCCTCGATCGTCAGCCCGGCGAAGTACCGGAGCTCCACGAGGCGCGCCTGATCGGGGTCGAGCAGCGCGAGCCGTTCCAGCGCCTCGTGCAGGGCGAGCACGTCGGCATCCTCGCCGTCGCCGGAGGCGACCAGCGCGTCGCTGAGGGTGATACGCTGCAGGCCACCGCCGCGCTTCGCGGCCTGGCGCGCGCGCGCATGGTCCACGAGCACCCGGCGCATCACCTCAGCGGCGATGCCGAAGAAATGCGCGCGGTTGCGCCACTGGACCCGCTGCTGATCGACGAGACGGAGATACGCCTCGTGGACAAGCGCCGTCGTCTGGAGGGTGTGCTCATGTCCCTCGCGTCGCATCGCGCGAGCGGCCTGCCGGTGCAGCTCCTCGTAGACGGCGGGGATCAGGCGATCGCCGGCTGATCGTTCACCGCCGCTCCACGAGAGCAGCAGAGCGGTGACGTCGGGCGGGGAGGGGCTCTCTGGTTTCTCGGGATCGCGCGGCGGCGCCATACGACGGAAGACGGGAGGCGGGAAGCGATCGGCGTTCGCCCTACGCGACGTTAGGGGCGGTCGCGGGGCGCGTCAAGGAACCGCTCGCGGCACGCGTGAGCCAGTTCGGCGATCGATTGCGCGTTCCAGAGTGAGGCAATCACCCGACTTCACCGAGGAGCCATCGATGCGCCATTCCGCCGCTGTTCCCGTCCGTTCCGGAGATGATCTGCGCGTGCCTTCCCTGCGACTTCGCCTGAGCGACGATCGCCGACCACCACCGGGCGTGACGTACGACTCCGAGAACTACGCGATGCTCAACCGGCCCATCGAGACCGGGCGGCACTTCCGGCGGATCACACGCCATCTCGCGCCACGCTCCGAGCAGCGCTTGCTCGAGGTGGGATGCGGGCGCGGGTGGCTCACCCAGCGTGTGCAGCAGCACTGCCCCGCCACCTTCGGCGTCGACGTCAACCCGCGCTCCATCGCCCACGCCGTGGCGCCGAACCTCTCGGTGATGGACGCCGTCGATCTGCACTACAACGACGAGCAGTTCGATCATGTCTTTTCGTTCCACGCGATCGAGCACATCGCCGACGCGGCCGCCGCGCTGTGCGAGATGCGCCGCGTGCTCGTACCCGGTGGTCGCGTACTGCTGGTGTATCCCGCCGAGCCGATTCGCGGGCTCTACGCCATGCCGGGCGCCTGGATCGGCTTCGGCAATCCGTTGCTCGCGCGCCAGCTGCATCTCCACAAGTTCACGCCACGACGGATGCGGCGTCTCGCCGCGGCGTGCGGCCTGGCGCATGTCGGGAGCACGCTCGACCTGTTGGTCACGCCGCAGTTCGTCACGGTGCTCGAGAAGTCACCGCACCGCACGTGAGCACGCATCAGCAAGACGTGACGGTGCGGCGCCGTCCACGGCGCCATGCGCTTCGCGTCGCCACCGTCATCGCCGTCGTCGCGCTCCTGATCGTCTTCGCCCGCGGCGTGGACTGGCGCGCGGTCGGAGCGGTCGCGCGTGGCGCGGACACGCTGCTCCTCGCGGCGGCGCTCGCCTGCAACCTCCTTTCGCTCACGCTCAAGGGCGTGCGCTGGTGGGTCTTTCTTCGACCCCTCGGCGTGCGTTCGCTGTCCCTCGTCCTCCGTGCCACATTCGCCGGCGCCTCACTGAACAATCTGCTCGTCGCCCAGGGCGGCGAAGGCGCCCGTGTACTGATCGTCTCGCGCGCCACTGGGGTGTCGAGCGCGCACGTCCTCGCCGCGCTCGCCCTCGAGCGGGCCCTCGACGCGGTGAGCTATCTCGTGCTGCTGGGTGGCGCGGCGTGGCTGCTCCCCCTTCCCGAGCACATCGTCCGCTGGCGAGGCGCGGGCGCTGTCGTCCTGCTGGCCGCGGTGTCTGCGCTGGTCGCGCTCGGGGTCGTCGCCCAGCGGGCCCAGCACGCACCGCGCGCGGCCGTGCCACCTCGCATCCCCTCTTATCTCCGCCGCTTCGCGCGCGGCGTCACCGACGTCGGCTCGCCGTGGCGAATCGCCATGGCGCTTCTGATCTCGCTGGCCGCGTGGGCGCTGCAGGTCGCGACCTATCACATGACTGTGGCGGCGGTCCACCTGTCGCTCCCGCTCGCGGGATCGGTGGCCGCCCTGCTGGCCGTGGGGGTGAGCTTCCTGATTCGCGCGACGCCCGGCAACGTCGGTGTGTTCCAGGCGGTCTACGCGCTCACCGTCCGCTCCTTCGGTGTGGGGGAGAGCGACGCGGTGGCCGTGGCTCTGCTGATACAGGCGGTTCAGGTGCTTCCGACCCTCATTCTCGGCAGCGTGTCGCTCCCCCGACTCGCCGCCCGACGGTCCGACAGCCGGGACACCGGCGCCGGCTGATGTGCAGCGTCCGCGGCGTGTGCGACGTGCCGCGAGCCCGTCGGCGTGGCATAGGGAACGGGCGCGGCCCTTGCCTCATTTCGCCGGCCGGCTGGCGGTCTATCCTTCCCGACCTTACCACATGCAGCGCGCGATACCCAACTTCACCTGGTGGCGCCGAGCGTGGGAGGGCACACAAGCGGCGCTGATGCGCTCGGACTGGCCGGCTGATCTTGCGTCGCGGTTCATCCCGCCGTCGATGGTGGTCCGGGAGCAGACGTTCGACGTCGCGAAGTCGCTGGGCTCGGTCCGCACGATGCGCATCGGATTCGCATCGGATTTTCATGCGGGCCCAACCACACCGCTCAAGACCATCGAGCTCGCCTGCGCCGCGCTGCGCGATGCGGCGCCGGATCTCATCCTCTTCGGCGGCGATTTCGTGTCGCTCCGCGGCAAGGACGCCGGACGGCTGCTCGCGCCGCTGCGAGAGCTCGAACCGCCGCTGGGAAAGTTCGCGGTCCTCGGCAATCACGATCTGTGGTCCAACCCCGAGCCCGTGCTGGACATGCTCGAGCGGGCCGGTGTGACCCACCTGCACAACGCCGGCGTCGTACTGCCGGCGCCGTTCGAGCGCACGATGGTGGTCGGGCTCGACGATCACCTGTCGGGAACGCCGGACGCGTCGGGCATCGCCTGGAATCCGGAGCTGGCGACGCTGCTGCTCATCCACCAGCCCACCGGCATCCTCGATGCCGCAGGCCGGCCATTCGACCTCGCGTTCGCCGGACATACCCATGCCGGACAGGTGGTGCTGCCGGGCGGCATTGCGCTGGTCGTGCCGGAAGGCGCGCTCTCGCGACGTTACCTGTACGGCCGGTACGACCTGTCACCCGTGCAGCAGCTCTTCGTCTCGGGCGGCGTCGGCAACAGCACGATTCCAATTCGGCTCAACGTGCCGCCCGAGGTTGTGATCTGCACCGTGAATGGAACTGCCGGCGAGGTGCACCGTTGATCGACGTCTCACTGCTGACGTGAGAGACGCGCCCGAGGTTGGGCTGCAAACAGCCGCCCACGCGTCGGCGGCGAAGGCGTGTGAGGATTCTCTCACACTCGCGGCGCGTTCTGGTGCGTGCGTGAAGCGGCGACAGTCCTTCATTGACGTGGCGTACCGCGCCCGGCATGTTGGTGACCCGCCCTGGCTGAGCAACGACATGAGCACGCACGTCGTCGAGGTTGCACCGGTCGTCCGCCGTCGCTCCGAGGAGCAGATCCTCGCGACTCGCGCACGCGCTCTCTCGAAAGCACAGTGGCAGCGGCTGCTGTTGCCGATCATGATCGCGACGGTCATCGTCGCGACCGTCGCGTTCCTTGCGCTCAGTCTCTACGACACCTGGTCCGTGAGGCGCGGCATCGCCGCGGCACCGCAGATCGATCTGACCGGCGTGCTCGCAAGCGTCCAGTGTGGCAGCGCGACCACCTCCGAGCACGAACGCGCGCAATGCCTGCAGTGGAAGGTCGCCGTGCTGCTCGAGCAGCAGACGATCAACCGCCGCTATCACCAGGCGAACGTCGCGATGCTGGTGCGCGTGTCGGTCAAGTATCTCGGCTTCCTCACCGGCATGCTCATGAGCCTGATGGGCGCCGTCTTCGTGCTCGGCCGCCTGACGGAGGCCACGTCGAAGCTGGCGGCGGCGGGGCCGTTCGGAAAGTTCACCATCGCCACCGTTTCGCCGGGTCTCATTCTCGCGCTCCTCGGCACGATCCTCATGATCTCAACCGTCATGGTGAATCCACCGACGGAAACGACGGACGGCAACATATATCTGCGATCGCCGGTCGCCCAGAGCACCGATCCTGGCGGCCAGTGATCTGACGACACGCGTTCGACACCCAGTGCAGCGTGTCGGCGCGCTTGCTTCTTCGTCGGGAGGTCCCGATGCAGTCGACGTTCATGTGGTGCCGGACCGCCGGTACGACCACGCTCCTTACAGCGTTGAGTATGTCGTGCGGTCGTGCTAATCACGACCAGCCGGATTCGGTCACGATAAGCCGATACATCGGCATCGATTCGTCGCTTCGGCCGAGGGACACGGCGTTCACGACGCAACGCTCCTCGAACCGGACAACGACCGTGCGGGCCGGAGCGATCGACGGAGCGACCGGACAGGCTCCCCGCACCACACGAGGCACGGGCGGTGAGAGGATTGCTCCTCGCGCATCCGCGCCGCCCGCGTCCGATGCCTCGGCAGCTGCAGACGCCGGCCGGTCCTCGTCGGGGATAGCGTCCGCTCCCGTCAGGTCCGGCGCCGCGCCGCCGCCCGCGGGCCGCACCGCTGCTCCGACATCGGAGCCGGGTGCGGGGAGCCAGCCGAGCGACCCGGTGAGCCCAGTGA
>JALYXJ010000296.1 GCA_030947165.1 Gemmatimonadota bacterium | reverse complement strand
GTACTGCTCCTGCTGCCGACCGGGCACGTAGTGTCCGAGCGCGCTCGCGAAGGTGCCGAAATCCACCAGGTCATCGGAGCGGTGCCATCTCTCCCACCCGAACTCCTTGATCCGGGTGAGGTCGCAGCCGCGAATGAGATCGAACAGGAGGTCGTTGCGCTTGACGAGCCGGCGTGGCCCGCAGGCTTCCACGATCGGACCGAAGGTCCAGTTGTTACAATCGTCCAGCATGGCTCCGACGCAGGCGAGCGGAACGCCGTGACATAGATCGACGCGAACGTGGGCGCACGGCTCATCGATTTCGCACAGTCGGCGAGGGCATTCGTCCTCCACCTCCAGCTCGGTGAGATGCTCGCAGAGGCAGCGAGGAGCGCGACGCGGCAGGATCTCGCTGCGGAGCCTCGCTTCGGTGCCGAGCTTTGGCTCGTCCGTCCTGCCAACGGGAATCCCGCAAGGAGGCACGCATCGGCAGGTCGGCTCGCAGAACTGCTCGCGGCAGCACTCCTCGCAGGACGTCAGTTTCAGCACGTACCGCACCGTCTCGCACACGTGATCCCACTCGTGCTCCTCGCACCGGCAGGAATCGGTGACGGTGACGGGATCGACATTCTGCTCAGCGTAGTGGACGCTGAGCAGCCAGCAGGGCGCTTTCCCGCCGCGCAGAGCGGCCTGTTGCGCCGTGGCGAAGGCCGGGCCCGGATCGGCGATGCGCCGTCCGGTTGCGTCCACGACGATCACGTCCTTCAGACGAAGACCTTCGTTGCCCACCTCGACCAGCTCGCGGCCGAATTGATCGAACGCGAGTCCCTCCTCGATCTCGAGCCGACGCTCGATCGGGACCGTGTCCGCCGGCTCGACGGTGATGCCGTACCCGTACACGACGCCCCACCCATACACGGCGCGGTTCAGCAGGTGACGGCGCTCGACCAGGTAGCGCTGCTCGACGCGAAAGGAGTCCGGCGTCAGCCGCTTGCCTTCGTAGTAGTTGTTCCTGAGCGCCGCTCCACATTCGGCGTCGTGGCAGCACTCCGTCGGCGAGCCGCGGGTTCGTGACGTGGGTTGGCGAGAAACCGTTGTGCTCATGTGTGCGTCTCCTGTCATCACCGCAGCGGTGTGCTGATGGTCGAAGCCGAGAGGCGAGCCCCTCGTGTGGGCAGGCGTGCGAGGTCGGTCACCGCGTCGCTACCGAGATGCGGCTCGGGTGCAGAGGTGAGTACGAACTGATCGCCAAGACGGTCGGTGCGCAGCGAGGCAGCGCTCACCCACCGCAGCTGCAGTGTCGCGGTGAGCGGGATCATCTCGGCGATCACGTCGCGGATCCACGATGCGGACGTCTTCCGTTCAGCCGCGGTCGCCGCGACCTCGACTCGCACCACGCCCGTGAGCTGCCAGGTGGCGTCGTCGAGCTGGCCCGGACAGGGAAGGCGCACGTGATCGAGCACCGCGGTCGAGCCCAGCTCGACGGTCCATCGAGCGCCGCCGCCGAGCATCGCCGGAAGCGCGCTGCCGCCGCACGCGACACCGCCGACGATCGCGAAGCCGAAATCGGCCGTCGCGTCGGTGACGCGGAAGCGTCGCGGTATTCCCGGAAATACGCAGTCCAACAGGGCCTCGAGCCCTCGGCGCGTGCCGCGCGTCCGCGCGAGCTCGGCGGCACGTGTCAGGATGGCGCGCTTCTGCGGCTCCCGGAGCCCGTCATCCCACGGGACGCCCAGCCAACGCGCGACGAAGTCGAGCCACGGCGCGGGAGCGGTGTTCGGATCGATGTGACTGCCCATCGACGCGATGCGGTCGTCGATCTCCTGCGTCGTTGCCTCGAGCACGCCGACGAGGGCGCGCAGGAAGCTGTTGGGCTGCGCTTCCTCTCGTTGATAGATCGCGGGCAGGCGCTCCATCAGCGTGATCCCCGGGTAGAGCACGTCCAACTGCGCGAGCACGGGCAGCTGGCCGCCCGCGGTGGCACTCAGCGTGACGCACGCCCACAGATACTTCTCGCGCACGTCGAACAGCTTGGCGGAGTAGACGGTGGTGTCGTCGCCGGCCGCGGTGGAGTCGCTTCCCGCATACATCGTGGGCGCGCGCCAGAGATCGGGCTCGGCGAGCAGGGTGGCGATGCGACGGCTGGTCGACAGCGAGGGATCCGTCGCCATGGCGTTGATGCGGTCGCGGGTCTCCGGATCGTCGGTCGCGGCGATGGCGATCTCGATCGTGCTCGCGTCGTCGAGGCGAGCCGACGCATCGACGCGCAGCCAACGGCGCCGGTCCTCTTGATCGGGCCCGTACAACATCGGCGTGAGCACCATGCATGTCACCCGCCCCGTGCCCTCGGGTACGACGTCGGCGTTGACGAAGCGCAGAAGACCGCGCGCACCGGTCACCAGCATCGAGTCCACGGTACCGGCCACTCCGCTTGCCGGCGCGTGGAGCGGATCGAGGACGACACCATCGATCGGTTCGCCGTTCACGTCGAGTACAAGCACATGCGGCTCGCCGGCCGTCGCGTTCCCATCTGCGCCCACGAGGAGGATGCGGGCACGCGCATCGGAACCGAGTGCGACGGCGCGGAAGCACGGACGCAGCGTGCCGGCGGAGATGCTGAGCGTGGACTTCCCGCCCTCTCCGTTGAACCAGGCGAGTCGCTGGTGCGGCTCGTCGGGACGAGCGGGGTTCGGGTCTTCGATAAAGACCACGAACCGTCGCGGCGATCCGACGACGACGAACGCCTTGGCGTCGCTGATCCCGCGCAGCGGGATCGTCTCGACGATTCGTGCGCACGGGTCGAGTCGAAGCACACTCCACCGCCCGCCGTCTTCGACGAGGACGAAGAGCTCGTCGTGACCGTCGCCAGCAATGTCGATCGCATTCCCCTGCGGGATATCCAGCGTCAACAGTCGCGAGAGCGACTCGTCGTCGTAGCAGTGCAGCGTGTTGGCGGAGCCGATGACCCACAGACCCTTGGACGTGGCGACGATGCGTCGCGTGCTCGCGATCGCCGCGGGCGCCGGACTGGTCCTGGATTGGTCGTCGACGGCGAGCATGCGATGGAGCTCGCCGTTGCCGTCGGCCCAGAGGATCTCGCCGGCGGGCGTCACGACCGGTGCGTGCGCTCCGGTCGACGGCTGGAGGACTCCCGGTCGGGCGAACGGTGGCACGGACCGCACCGCGTTCTCCTTCTGGAGCCAGGCCTCGTCCGCGCGGCCGAAGAGACACGTGCTCCACTGCGCGCTCGTCACGAATCGGTAAGTGTGCTGCGCGCTCATGCCGCACCCCCCGCACTGGCCGCGCCGGCGGCGCCCGAACGGTTCACGACGATGGAGCTCGCGGTGGGAATCCAACGCGCGAGACCGCTCGGAGGCACGATGACGTCGGGCACGGGACGGCTCTCGCCGTTCAGGAGCTCCAGCGCGGTGATGCGGCGAACGCCCGCGGTCGTGAGCAGCCACGCCTTCAGATCGCGTTGCGTGACGGGCACGCCGGGTCGGCGTGGCGTCGCGCCGCCGACGTCGGTGAGCGCGAGTCTGGTCCGCAACGTCTGCTCGACATTCGCTTTCACCACGGCCGGATCGCGGCCGACGTCGCATTCGATCGTCACGTTGATCGAGAAGTCGATGTATCGTGGCCCCGTGACGACGAGCCGCGTGCCGAGTGGGGTGCGCGGGGCAACACGGCGGCGAATCGCCTCGAGCCATCGCACCGTCTCCGGAGGACGGACCGGCTCGTCGAGACCCGTGCGTGCACGCATTGCGACCAATCGGACGACGCCGCTCCGCGGGGCCCTGGCATCGGGGGGCACGACCCACGCGCGAACGACTTCCAGCAGCGGCAGCGCCTTTGCGGCCGACTCGATGTCGGCCGGACTGACGAGCGCGTGATCCTCGCGCGACCGGCGACGTGCTTCACGTCGTTGCTCGACCCAGGCAAACGGGGCGGCGCCGCCGGACACCGGATCGGGATTGACGCCGAACGCGCCCTCGAAGCCCGTGACGTGCCAGCGTCGATTTCGCGCCGCGTTGCCGCGGTCCGCATCCGAGACACCGTAGCTCACGTAGATGGGCGAGCCGGCCGGGGGAATCCGGCCATTGATGCCGTTACCGAACGTGAGCGCCCCGCGCTGTAGATCGAGCTCGTACACATTTTCGTCCGGACCGCGCTCCGACAGACGCTCGGCGCGCGCCCATGTCGTCGCCGTCAGCCCGTCGGTCACTTCGACGGCGACGGGCTCTGCACCGGCATCGAACCGCAAGCCCGGCTCCTGGAGGGTGATGATCTGGTCGGGCCGTCCCGTCGCGACGCTCTGCTCGCGCACGACCGAATGCCCCTGCCGGATCGGCACGACGTTCGGTTCGATGCGCAACAGGCGCGGCGGACGAATCGAGCCGTTCGGCGAGCGGAGCTCGATCGTGAATCGCGGCACGCTCGGAACCGCGGTGAGGTCGAGCAACAGCACTCCCGTCGTCAGGAATCCCTGCGTCGAATCAGAGACGATGGGCACCGGCAGGCGGTCGCCGTCGTGTACGAACGTGGCCGCGAGCGTCGACCGGGATGGTGTGGTCCCGTCGCTCGGATTCGTGCCGACGCTCGGCGCGGGCGCCGCTCTGACGCCGATCGCCCACACCGCGCCCTGCGCTTCATGCCGGATGGGGTCGAGCGGGTCGAGGTCGTTGGAGAGGAAGGTGATCGCGAGGACGTCGCGACGCCCGGCGAGCTCGCCGAACGGGAGGAAGGCGCGGCCGCCACGCTCGTTGAGCGCGGTCTGGTCCACTCTCCGACCATCCGCACTCACCGTCTCGAGACGCTCGATCTGTCCCGGGATCCAGAGCAACTTGCGCGTCGGAGCGAACGTCGGTGTCGGTGCTCCCTCCACTTGAATGAGTGCGTCGTCGGGGATGACCGCGCTCCGAGTGTAGGTACGCGCCGGCGAGCTCGGATCGCGCGGATCGGGCCAGATGGTCCCTGTTGCCGCGCGCGTTCCGCTCGACGACAGTCCGAGCAGCGCGGCATACGCGGTCCGCTCGTCGCGCCGCAGGTGAGACAGCGAGTAGAGCTGCGCTTCAGCGACCCACGCGAGCAGCTCCATCAGCGTGATGCCGGGATCGTGGGCGTTGTGATCGGTCCACTCCGGCGCCAGCGCCGGAATGCGTGCACGCCCGATCTCCATGAAATCCGCGAACCGCCGGTCGAAGAGCTTCGGCGCGAGCGATGTCATGCCGCCACCTCCGCCGTCTCGAAGCGAATGCGAATCGGATCCGTATCGAGCACGGCGAGCTCGGTCGGTGCAAGACGCGGCGGCCACGGACGCGCGACACCGTCGGATCCGACGTCGGAGAACGTCACCGCGATGATGCTGTCAAGATGTGGCAGATCGAGAAGCGCGGCGGCGATATCATCCGGGGAGGGATTGGCGCCGAGCGGCCACCCGTCTTGACTGCGACCACCGGTCGTCGTGTCGAACAGCGATGCAAGCCTGCTCTTGAGATCCTTGGTGAGCGAGCCAACGTGATCCAACGTGTCCACGCGCAAGGTCAGCTCGACGCGGAGTCGATGGAGTGTCGGCCCGGCGATGCGCAGCGCATTCGTGGCGCTCAACTCGGTCGGCACGAGTTGCAGCAACATGCGGCGCAGCTCGCGGATCTGAGCGCGGGTGGGGCGCGGCTCGCGGCCCCGCATCACGACGACGAGGCGGACGGATCCCTGTCGCGAGAAGGCCCGCGCTTGCGCCACGTCCTTGGAGCTCTGCAGCGCAAGATCTTCGATGTCGCGCGCGGTCACGGCGCGATTGCGATGCCGGAGGCGCGCGAAGCCGAACCGCAAAACGCGATCGTCCGATTCCGGTGCCGCGCCGCCAGCGGATTGATCGATCGCGGTGACGCTCTCGACTCCGACGACCGGCGACACCAGATTGAGCGGCGCCCGTGGCGCCACGAGGTTGCCCGGGACGACGTCGCTGTTTGGCGCCGGTGGCTCGGTACGCTGGTAGCTGAATGCGACGATGGAGTCCAGGCCGATCGGCGGAATCATGCCGTGTCGGCCGTCGCCGAACTGAATGATGCCCAGCCCTTCGTCGAGCGAGTAGACCCGCTCCGACGGATCGGCGTCGAGAGGATCGACGACCTGATCCCACAGCACCCAATCGCCCGCCAGCCCCTTGACGTCACTCAGCACGCGCTGCTGGGTCTCCTGGCGAAGGGCACTCCGCTCCTCATCACTGAGGCGCTCGCGAACGCGGAGCTCGAGCGTGTGGTCGAGCAGGGGTGGACGCGCCAGCTTCACCGTGAGATTCGGCGCACCCTCGGAGGATCCAAGGAGCTCGCGCGTGAGCGTCTCCGTCGCACCTGCCCACACGGCATTGAGGTACGCCCCTCGAATCGACGGTGCCCAGCCTGCCCCTCCCTGCGTTGCGGGAGACACGCGCAGCCAGGTCATCGTCTGGCCGAACAGCGCACGCGGCGTCGGCTCGACGGTGAACGTCATCGAGATGAGTCCGCTCTCGCCGAGCCCGCGCGTCCCGTCGCTGACGACGAGCGGCACGAAGTGGTCGGCGACGAACGCGTCGACGGTGAGCGGGGCAAATCCGCTCTGATCACGCTCCACATCGACGAGCAGGAACACGTTCACCGGGGCGCCAGACGGTGTGCCGTCCAGTCCGAGAAACAGCGCGCGCGCACCCGTCGAGGTGGATGATGCCGGCGTGCCGCCGCCGCATGACGTGCTCGCGTTCGAGGCGCCAGATTGAATCGACGTCGGCGCGGGGGCAGTGGTGGCCTTCGACCCACCGCAATCGCATGGGGCACAATCGGTGTCCTTCGCCGCAGGTGCGGCCGCCGCGGCCGACGCGCCAATGCCGGATAGTCGTCCGAGCGCGACCGCCAGAGGTACGAACGCCTCGACGAGTGCGCCAGCCGTGCGATTCGCGGCGCTCTGGTCGCGCACCGAACCGCTGTCCTCGGCGAACACGAACGTTGGCAGTGTTCCGACGCAGAGGCGGTACGAGACGGACAGCTTCACGACGGACGGTGCGCGAATGCCCGCCGATGATCGATCGACCGTCTGGGTCGTGACGCCGCCGACCGTCGTCGAGGTGACGGTGACTGTCTCCTTGCCGTAGTCACCGCCCACCAGACGCGCGCGGATCCAATAGTTGTTCTTGCCGCCCCAATCCGACGCGACGAGGTCAACAGGAATGTCGAATTGCAGGGCCCCGGTCGATCGCAGGAATTGTGTGTCGTCGCGCGTGACGGTCAGCTTCCACCAGCCCTTGCCGTTCCAGTATTCCCACGACAGCTCCGGATTGGCCGACGTGTCGCCAAGCTCGCGCGACCACTGCCCGAGTGAATCATCGACGACGAACACGATCGGGGTGCCGGCGGCGCTGATGAGCGTCGTGGGGAACTGGGAATCCAGAGCCACGGTGTCAGGGTGGTTGCCCGCGGTCACGTTGAACGCTTTGCCGTTCGTGATCCACTCGGCCGCCGGCAGAGCCGGAAAGAACATCGGAACGCGCGCGAGCACGTCTGCGTCCCAATTGTCGAACGGCGGCAGAATCTTGATCACCGACGCCGCTCGTCCGCCGGTCGCGATGGGAACGAAGTAATTGATCGCCCCCAGCGGGGCAGTGCTGGCGGGGGTGAGGGAAGCGACCCGGCTCGCCGGAATGGGGCCGACCTGATGATAGGTCGTGCCGATGCGCACCCACGTACCCTGCGCGGTGACGGTATCGCTTGGGTCGAGCCTCAGCGACGTCGTAGTCTGGAGG
>JALYXJ010000277.1 GCA_030947165.1 Gemmatimonadota bacterium | reverse complement strand
TCTCTGCCGCTACTTCCAGGACGCGGGCGCGGAATGCGAACCGGCGGTCGGTGCAGCGGACGTGCTGCGGCTGGCGTCGCAGTTCGAGCCGCACGCCGTGGTCTGCGATTCCGACCTCATGACGCCGGCGCTCCTGGACTCGTGGGCGCACGAGCCGTCGCTCGCGAGCATACCGGTGCTGGCGGTGAGCCTGACCAGGCGTCCGGCGGAATCTGCGCTGGCCGAGATGGTCGGGGTGGCGGCGGCGGTGTACCTGCCGGGCCTGACGCGCGAGCAAGCGGCCACATTGCTGGCGAGCGCGTGCCGTCCCCGGGGGGTCGTCGTGCCGGAGTCATGGACCGTGAGCTTGGACGCGTCGCAAGCGCGGATTCGCTGAATCGCGTGCTCGCCCACACCTGACCGCACGTCGCAATGGAACAGTGAGCACGATGGCGGCGAGCTCGAGCGGGCGAAGGAGCGGTGTGCCCACCGACGGCATTGCGTGGGCCACGCTGGACAGTCTCGACGTGGGCGTGCTGGCGCTGTCCCCCGAGCTGCGCGTGCTCTACGCCAACGCGCGCTGGGATGGCTGGTTTGGCGCCACGATCGCTGAAGGAACGCCGTTCGCGATGCTCGTGGACGAAGGCGTCGCGAGTCCCACGGTGGCGCTGCATGCCACGCTGGCCGACGGGGAGCCACGCACGCTGCATTTCTCGCTGCGGGCGGCGCGAGCCGATGCCTTCCCCAGACGACTGACCTGTTCCGCGCGGCGCGCCGCCGTGGGGCTCGTGCTCGAGGCACGGGCCGAGGGCGACGACGATCGGGATGCGCTGCACGACGTGGCGCGCCGGCTCGCCGAAGTCACGGACATGGCGGAGGTGCTGCGCACGCTGTGCGACATCGCGGCGCGGCAATGTCACGGCAGTGGTGCGGCCGTGCTGCGGACCACGGGGAACCTGGGCGAGGTCGTCGCCAGCTCCGGCGATCTGCTGGTCGCGCGCGGACGCTGCTTCGAGCTGCCGGGCTCGATGCTGGCGGAAGCGATGCAGCGCGGCGAGGTGGTGGCCGAGGAGAACTACCACAGCGCGAACCGACCGTTGCAGCGCGCGGTGCCGGATCTCGCGCTCGGGCCCGTCCTCGTGGCGCCGCTGCGCGCGCACGGCGACACCCTTGGGGTCCTCGCCGTGTCGCGCCCGATCGGCGGGCGACCATTTCGCGAGCGCGACGAGGAGCGGCTCCGCCTGCTCTCCGACCATGCGGCGCTGGCCGTGCACAAGTCGCTGCTGCTGGCGCAGGCCCAGAGTGCCGATCGGGCCAAAGGGCGCTTTCTCGCCACGATGAGCCACGAGCTGCGCACGCCGCTCACCGCGCTCGCCGGATACAACGAGCTGCTCGCCGATCAGGTGATCGGGCCGATGAGCGATCCACAGCTCGACATCATCGAGCGCATGCGCTCGGTGACGACGCATCTCTCCGCGATGATCGAGGAGATCCTCGCGTTCACGAGCCTGGAAGAGGGACGCGAGACGGTACGCCCCACGGACTTCCTGGCCGAGGACCTGGCGCGCGCCGCGCTCGCGGTAATCGAGCCGCTGGCGGCGCAGAAGGGGCTCAAGCTCGCAGTGCATCTGCCGCGCACCTCGGTGCGGATGACCAGCGACATCGACAAGGCGCGCCAGATCCTGGTGAACCTGCTCGGGAACGCCGTGAAGTTCACCGATGTGGGAACGGTCACGCTCCGTCTGAGCCGCTCCGCGCGCGCCGTGCGCGTCGACGTGAGCGACACGGGGATCGGCATTCCCGAGGACGAGCTGCCGCGGCTGTTCCGACCCTTCGCGCAGGTGGATACCGGATTGACGCGCCGTCATGGCGGCACCGGGTTGGGACTCTACATCTCGCGCCGGCTGGCGGCCCTGCTCGGAGGGCACATCGAGGTGGAGAGTGCGCCGGATGCCGGCTCGACGTTCAGCGTGGTGCTTCCAGTGACCTGGGAAGGGCCGGCGTAGCCGCAGCCGTCACCCGCACGCGAAGCCAGTTGGGAGCGAGTCGCGCCGCGCCGGGCGCCCATTAAATTGAGGCCAATGAGCTCCTTTCCTCCGACCACGACGGTCTTCAACGACGCCTACATCGCCGAGGCGTACGAGAGGTACAAGCGCGATCCTTCGTCGGTGGACGAGTCGTGGCGACAGTTCTTCCGCACCGCGGAATCGCTCTCGGGCACGACAACGAGCGGAAGCGGGGGGGGGCGACCGGACGGGACACTGCTGCGCAAGACGGCCGGGGCGGCCGAGCTCGTGGAGGCGATTCGCCAGCATGGGCATCTCGCCGTACAGCTCGATCCGTTGGGATCGCCGCCGCCGGGTGGCCCGGAGCTGACGCCGGAATTCCACGGCATCACGGAAGAAGACCTGCGGGACGTACCGGCGAGCGCGCTGGGGTTCGAAGCCGAGGAGACGGCGGCCGACGTGGTGGAAAGGCTTCGTGCCGTGTACTGCGGCATGATCGGGCTGGAGTTCGCGCACCTGGGAGGAGAGGCCGAGCGGACCTGGTTCAAGGAGGGGATGGAGCGCGGCGTGCTCGTTCAGCCGCTGACGCGCGACGAGAAGGTCGCCGTGCTGCGCCGGCTCACCGAGGTGGATGGGCTCGAGCGCTTCCTCGGCCGGGCATACCAGGGCTACAAGCGGTTCTCCATCGAGGGCACCGATGCCCTCGTCCCCATGCTGGACGAGTCGATCGCGCGGGGCGCGCAGAACGGGGCGGCGCGGGTCGTGATGGGGATGGCGCACCGCGGCCGCATCAACGTGCTGGTGCACGTGATGGGGATGTCGTACGACGAGATGTTCGGCGAGTTCGAGGGGAAACCGGGCGAGACGAGCGCCGACGCCACCACGGGCGACGTGAAGTACCATCTGGGCTACGAAGGCGAGCGGCGAATGGGCGACAAGACGGTCAAGCTCGAGCTCGCGCCCAACCCCAGCCATCTCGAGATCGTGAACCCCGTGATGAGCGGGATGGCGCGCGCGCATCAGCGCACCAGCCGCGTCCCGGCCGGCCGTGACGAGCGCATGGTGCTGCCGATCTGCATCCATGGCGACGCGGCGTTCCCGGGCGAGGGAGTGGTGCCCGAGACGTTCAACATCTCGCGGCTGCGTGGGTATCGTGTGGGTGGCACGCTCCACATGATCGTGAACAATCAGGTCGGGTTCACCACCGATCCAATCGACGCGCGCTCGACGCGCTACGCCAGCGATCCGGCGAAGGGGTTCGAGGTGCCGGTGCTGCACGTGAACGCCGACGACGCGGAAGCGTGTCTCGTCGCGACGCGGATGGCCATGGCGTACCGGGACCAGTTCGCGAAGGACGTCGTGATCGACCTCGTGGGCTATCGCCGCTGGGGGCACAACGAGACCGACGAACCCGCGTTCACCCAGCCGAAGCTGTACGAGCTGATTCGGGCCCATCCGACACCGCGTCAGGTCTGGGCCGCTCGGCTGGTGCGCGAGCGCGTGCTCACCGAAGACGAAGTGAAGGCGATCGACACCGAAGTAGCCGAGAAGCTGGCGTCGGTGCACAAGCAGATGAAAGATGCCGCGGCTGCGGCGCCGCCGGGCGAGGCGTCCAAGCCGCGGCCGGCGTCCGCGCCCGTCGAGCCCGCGACGGCCGTGCCGGCCGACCAGCTCATCGCGCTCAATGAGCGGCTGCTCGCCTGGCCATCCGGTTTCACGGTGCACAAGCAGCTCGCGCGGGTGCTGGAGCGCCGCCGCGAAGAGCTGCAGAAGGGGATCATGCAGTGGGGCCAGGCGGAGTCGCTCGCGTTCGGCACACTGCTCGTGGACGGTGTCGGAGTGCGTCTCAGCGGTCAGGACGCGGAACGCGGCACCTTCGGGCATCGCAACGCGGTGCTGCACGACGTGAACACCGGTGCGACGTACACGCCGCTCGCCGAGATCCCGGGCGCCAAGGGCGCATTCGAGATCTATAACAGCCCGCTCTCCGAGACCGCGGTGATGGGCTTCGAGTACGGCTTCAGCACGGCCGCGCCGGGCGATCTCGTCCTGTGGGAGGCACAGTACGGCGACTTCGTGAACGTCGCGCAGCCGATCATCGACCAATTCATCTCGGCCGACCGCGCGAAATGGGGACAGCGCAGCGGCCTCGTGCTCCTGCTGCCCCATGGGTACGAGGGCGGCGGCCCCGAGCACTCCAGCGCGCGGCTCGAGCGGTTCCTCCAACTGTGCGCCGAAGACAACATGGTCGTCGCGTATCCGTCCACGTCGGCGCAGTACTTTCACATCCTGCGGCGTCAGGCGCTGCGCGCCGACCGCAGGCCGATGATCCTGATGCAGCCGAAGAGCCTCCTGCGTCTGCACGCAGCGGCGGCGAAGCTCGAGGATCTCGCGACGGGCAGCTTCCAGCCGGTGATCGACGACGCGTTCGTGACAGCCCGGCGCGGTGAGGTCCGGCGGCTCGTGCTCAGCACGGCCAAGATGTACTACGACCTGCTGGCCGCTCGTGAAGAGAATGCCGAAGTCGCGCTGGTGCGGGTGGACGAGCTGTACCCGTGGCCCGGCGAGCAGGTGGCGTCGGTGGTGGACCGCTATCCAAACCTCGAGGACGTGGTCTGGGCGCAGGAAGAGCCGAAGAACATGGGAGCGTGGTCGTACGTGGCGCCGCAACTTCGCGTGGCCACGGGCAACATGCTGACGATCCGTTACGTCGGCCGTCCGGAGCGCGCGAGCCCGGCCGAGGGATACGACAGCGCGCACAAGGAGGAGCAGAAGCGCATCGTGCGCGAGGCGCTCACGCCCGCGCCGGCCAGCGCGAAGCGCAAGACGACGAAGGTGTGAGCGTGTCGATGACGCGGCTCCTTCGCACGATTGCGCTCGTCGTGTCCCTCAGCGCGCCGCGACTCCTGTCTGCCCAGGAGCGCGGCGCGACCGCGTTGGGGGAGGCGGTGGCGGGCCTCGACGTCACAGCCCGCGTGCTGCTCATCGGCGCGCACCCGGACGATGAGGACACCCAGCTCCTCACGTGGCTGGCGCGCGGCCGGCAGGTGGAGACGGCGTACCTCTCGCTCACCCGCGGCGACGGTGGGCAGAACCTGATCGGGAACGAGCTCGGGCCGGTGCTCGGGATGATCCGCACCGAGGAGCTGCTCGCGGCACGGCGCCTCGATGGCGGACGGCAGTTCTTCACCCGCGCCTACGATTTCGGCTTCAGCAAGACCGCCGACGAGACGTACACGCACTGGCCGAAAGACTCGCTGCTGCGCGACGTGGTGACGGTGGTGCGCGCCTTCCGTCCGCAGATCATCGTGGCGGTGTTCAGCGGCACGCCGCGCGACGGCCACGGGCACCATCAGGTGAGCGGGCAGCTGGCGCGCGAGGCGTTCGACGCGGCGATGGATACGGTGGCATGGCCGAGTGCGCGGACGAACGGGCTGCCCGCGTGGCGCCCACTCAAGTTCTACCGGGCCGCGCGGTTCGCGCCGGCGGAGGCGACGGTGCACTTCAACGTCGGCCAGCTGAGTCCTCTGCGCGGGCAGACGTACGCCGAGCTCGCGTCGCAGAGCCGGTCGCAGCATCTCTCGCAGGGCTTCGGCGTGCTGCAGCGGCGCGGCGCATCGGTGGACTATCTCAAGCTCGAGGCGTCGCGCGTTGCGCCGCCGCTCGCGCCGGAAACGTCGCTGCTCGACGCCGTCGAGGCTGGGTGGGAC
>JALYXJ010000220.1 GCA_030947165.1 Gemmatimonadota bacterium | reverse complement strand
CCTCTGGAAGGACCTGCGCGCCGCCCAGCACACGATCACCGTGCAGATGTACTACTCGCGGCCTGGCGCGGTGGCCGACTCCATGGCCACCATCCTGAAGGAGCGGGCGCGTGCCGGCGTACGCGTTCTGCTGGTCCTCGATGCCTTCGGCTCGCAGAACCTCAAGCGCGACTGGGCGGACGGCCTCCGCGCAGCCGGGGTGGAGATCGGCCTGCTCCGGCAACTGCACTGGTACTCGCTGCACAACGCGAGCGACCGCTCACACGTGCGTGTGGTCGTGACCGACGGGGAGGTGGGCTACACCGGAGGCTTCGGGCTCGCCGACTACTGGCTGGGCGACGGCAAGCACCCGGACCAATGGCGCGACAGCAACGTGCGCTTCGAAGGGCCGGCCGTGATGGGGCTTCAGGCCGCATTCGCCGCCGCATGGGCGGAGTGCACCGGTGAGCTGATCGCCGGCAACTTCTTCTTTCCCAAGAAGGCCTTCAACACGGTGGACGGCGGCGTACAGGCCGGGATCTTCTTCTCCTCGCCCACGACCGGCAGCACGCCCGCCGAGCGATTCGTCGCGCTCTCCATCGCCAGCGCACGGAAGACGCTTTACGTCACCAACTCCTACTTCGTCCCCGACGACGACTTCCGCACGCTGCTGATCGACGCGCGCAAGCGGGGTGTGGACGTGCGCATTCTGACCGTCAGCGACAACACCGACGTGAAGTCCACCCTGTGGGCCGGCCGCTCCCGCTACGAGCAACTGCTCGCGGGCGGCGTGCGCATCTACGAGTATCAGCCCTCGATGATGCACTCCAAGACATTCATCGTGGACGGCATGTGGGGCTCGATCGGCTCGATGAACTTCGACAACCGCTCGCTGGCGTTCAACAACGAGTCGAATCTCGTCTTTCTCGACGCCGGCCTCGGCGCGGAGATGAACGCGACCTTCTTCGACGACGTGAGTCGCTCGAAGGAGATCATCCTGTCGGAGTTCGTGAAGCGCCCCTGGTACGACAAGGTGCTGGAGGATAGCGCGGCGCTGTTGTCGCGGCTGCTGTGAACGCCGTGAGAGCGTGAGAACGTGTGAACGTGAGAACGTGACGGCAAAGGCACACCAGACTCAGTCCGGTGTGCCTTTGTTCTCACGCATACACGCTCTCACCGGATATCCGCTCGCCCCAGCGCGGCTCGCACCGCCTCGCGCATCGCCACGAGCGCTTCGTCGCGCGCCGCGGGCGCGTCGTCGCGCACGTGGATCTCGATGCCGTCGGCCACGGGAACGCGGCGCCAGCTTGCCGAGCGCTCGTCGTCGGTGTCGCGGACCGCGATGTCGGCCTGCGCGCCCAGGGCCGGCGCGAGCGAGGATGCCACACGACGCTCGAGCGCGTCGCCGGTGATCTCCTTCATCTCGTGCTTGATCCCCTGCAGCGTCGCGCCTTCCCGCTGTCGGATCTTGATCGCCAGGAGCTGCAGCAGATGGCGGTAGTTGTACGTGGCGGCGGTACCGGCGCCCTCGGGCCGATCGAGCAACCCGTTCGCCACGTAGAAGCGCACCGAGCGCGCGCTCGGCGCCACGCGCGCCGACGCGTTCGTCGGGCGGATGCCGGCGGCGTCCACGAGGGCGGTCACGTGCGCGGCGAGGCCGCGCGCGTTCCACGGGGCATGACGCGAGTGTGCGCGCAGCAGGGCGACAGGGGACAGTGTCTCCGACATAGCGGCGGAAGATAACTGACGCCGAGGACCGGTGTGAGGCGGGCTCAGGACTGAGCCCATGCTCACACCATCACGCGCGCCGCACCTCGCCACTCATGCGTCGAGGTCCGCCGGTCCGTGCGCCGCTCTTGACGCGCTCGAGGAAGCGGTGCAGCGCATGGTTCGTCTGCTCGGCCTGCTCGATGTGCGGGAAGTCGCCCGCGCCATTGATCAGCGTCCAGTCCGCGTCCGGCTTGAGCACGCGGAAGGCATGGGCGTGCTGCACGGAGTTCACACGCGCCTGTTCTCCCCAGAGGAGCAGGGTGTGATGCTGGACGCGGCGCAGCGCATTCCGGATGTCCACGTTCAACCGCCCACCGAGGAGCGCCGCCACTGCGTGTCTGCCCCCGGGCTGCCGGGCGTTCTGCACGTACGCATCGACCAGCTCGTCGGTCACGAGCCGATCGTTCGCGAAATGCTCCTCCAGAAACTGGAGCATGCTCGCTTCGGACGTGAGCGCGTTGTACATCGCCGTCCCCACGAACGGCGCCTCCATGAGGACCTGTGTCGCCGCCTTCGTGGTCGTCGTTCCATCGCGCCCGAGTACGACGCCGGTCGGCTCGATGAGAGCGAGCGCGGCGAAGTGTCGGGGATCGCGCGCGACCAGCGCCACCACGTTCGCCGCCGAGAGCGCGCTGGCGACGACGACCAGTGGGCCGACGCCGAGCCGTTCCATCACATCGGCGAGCAATGCCTGGTACAGCGCCGGCGTGTATCGCAGGCTGGGCCGCGCCGAGAGGCCGAACCCGAGCAGGTCCACCGTGTACACGCTGTATCGCTCGGCCAGCGCGGTCACCGTCTCTCGCCACTCGTATGACGATGCACCCGCGTAGAGGCCGTGCACGAGCAGCACGGGAGACCCGGAGCCGTGACGTGTGTACGCCACGCGATGGCCACGCCACGGGAGCTCGTGACTCTCGCCACCGAGCTGGTTGACGAGCGGAGCCGCGCGCCGCTCTGCCGTCGCCTTGTACAGCGCCGCCGCCCCCAGCGCCGCACCGCCCGCTGCTGCCGCCTTTCGCCAACGCATCCTGTTGCCTCCGGTCTCGCGACGTGCTGACGCTCCACAATCATAGCGATCGTGACGCCGCAGCATGGGAAAATCTCGACGCCGCATGCCTCGTTCCGCCAACGACACAGGGGTCGAACGGCTTTCGCCGTCCGACCCCTGCGCCTGGCGTCGGAGTACCCCTACTCCTCAGCCCCCCCAGCGGTGAAGTGGCACCGTTGGGCCTCGCGTCGTCTTCCCCCCACCCTTCGCCCGACCCGACGTCGTCCGGCACCAACGGGCCACAGGTCGTGGTGCACCAACAAGCAGCTACCCGCTGGACACCGGTGCTGCCGTCGTTATCTGCGACGACACGCCGGCGCGAGCTGCCAACTCGGCGAGCGTCTCGAGCGCGACCGGCTTTTCGAGAAAGTGCGCCGCGCCGAGCCGGATCGACGCATGTCGGTTGCCCTCGTCGGGATACGCGGTCAACGCGACCACGGCGGCATCAGGCGAGAGGACCCCCGCCGCGGCCATCACCTGGAGCCCACCATCGCGCCGGCCACCGAGGCAGATGTCGCTGACGATGAGGTCGAAGGTGCGAAGCGCGAGCGCTGCCTTGGCTAGCTCGAGCGTCGCCGCGGAGTACACGCGGGTCTGGGGCACGTCGAACAGCTCGACGAGAATATCGCGGATGGATGGCTCGTCTTCGACGATCAGCACGGATGGCCTTGCGGCGGCGGTCATGCGTCTTCGTAAGGCGAGACGCGCGCCAGCGCCGCGAAGTCCGCGTAAGTGACTACTTGCCAGTCACTTTCGACGCAGGGACAACGATTTGGCGGAACGGGCCATGCCCGGTTCTCGGTCAGTACTATCCAGGGGCCGTTCGGTTTTCAGGCACCCCGACTCGGCTCCAGCCGCTTGAGCTTCTCGAGCAAGGTGGAGCGGGCAATGCCGAGCAGCTGGGCCGCGCGCACCTTGTTTCCATCGGTGGCGCGGAGTGCCGCCGCGATGGCGCGTTGCTCCGCTTCGGCGAGCGTGAGCGGGCCGGCCGGCGCCGCTGGCGAGAGCCGCGGGAGCGAGAGGTGGCGCGGCTCGATGGGCGCGCCCTCCGCGAGCAGCGCGGCGCGCCACAGGGTGTTCTTCAGCTCCCGCACGTTACCCGGCCACGAATAGCGATCGAGCGCGCGCTGAGCGGCGGCGGAGAGCCGTGAGCCCCGCGGCAGCAGCAGTGTTGCCAGCGAGCTGATTGCCTCGGGGCGCTCGCGAAGAGCCGGGATGACGAGGGTCAGCACCTGGAGTCGGTAGTACAGGTCGGCGCGAAAGCGTCCATCACGCACCTGCTCGGCGAGCGGCTGATTCGTCGCGGCCAGCACGCGCGCCTCACTCATGAGCTCCGTCACCCCGCCCAGCCGACGGAAGGTGCGATCCTCCAGCACCTTGAGCAGCTTGGGCTGCACCTCGGAGGCGAGCTCACCCACCTCGTCCAGGAAAAGGGTGCCGCGCCCGGCCACCTCCAACAGGCCGCGCTTGGCCTGCTTTGCATCGGTGAACGCGCCGCGCTCGTGCCCGAACAGCTCACTCTCTAGAAAGGTGGCATTGAGCGACGCGCCGTTCACCTCCACGAATGGCTGTGCCGACCGCGCCGATCGGTCGTGAATTCGGCGCGCCAGGTGGCCCTTGCCCGTGCCCGTCTCGCCGACGATGAGCACCGGCACGTCGTCGTTGCGGGCGGCGAGCTCGATCAGTTGCTCGAGCGACGGCTCCGTGCCGTCCATGTGATGACTACGGCTCCTAGGGTCGGACTGACGCGCGCGGAGCACCGAGACCTCCCGGCGGAGGCGTACGAGCTCGGCCGCGTGCAAGACGGCTACCTGCAGGGCCTCGAGATCCACCGGCTTCTCGAGAAAGTCGAGCGCCCCCTGCTGCATGGCGCGCACGGCGGTGGCGACGTCGGCGTGTCCGGTGAGCATGATGACGCCGAGCTCGGGATCGTCGGCGCGCAATGCCTCGAGCAATGTGAGGCCGCTCGCATCCGGGAGTCGGAGATCCACGAGGACGACGTCCGGCGCGTGGGCGGCGGCGGCCTGTCGCCCCTCGCTGGCGGTGCCCGCGGTGCGTACCGCGTAGCCCAGCGAGTCGAAGAAATCGGCCAGCGTCTCTCGCAGCGTGCCGTCGTCGTCGACGACGAGCACGGAGGTCATGCGCGCTCCGGCGGGCGCGACATCAGACGCCTGGCAGGACGATCGTTGCCGCGGTGCCGGCCTCCGGAGCGCTCTCGAGGGCGATCGTTCCGCCGTGCTCTTCGATGATCCGCTGGCAGAGCGCGAGCCCGATGCCCGTGCCCCCCGGCTTGGTGGAGAAGAAGATCTCGAACACGCGCGGCAGCACGTCGGCCGGGATGGCCGCGCCGGAGTTGTGCAGGCGGCAGCGCCAGCCACCGTTCGCCAGCTGTGTGGTCTGGAGCGTGAGATCCGTGCCCTCGGGTGCCGCGTCCGCCGCGTTCAGGAGCAGGTTGAGGAGCACCTGCGCGAGCTGTGGCGGGTCGATCGGGCTGCGCACCGGGGGCTCCGCCCGCGTCCGGTGCAGCAGCAGGGCGCGACTCTCCAGCAGTCCGCGCTGGTTCTCGAGCACCTCGTCCCATACGGAGTCGGGATCGCCCGGCGCGAGGCGGATCGGGTTGGGCCGGCCGTACTCCAGCAACGCGGTGACCATGTTGTTCAGCCGCTCCACCTCGCGCAGAATACGCCCGACGTTCTTCTCGACGACGGGATCGTCCTTGACGCGAAAGCGAAGGAGCTGGGCGGCGGACGAGATGCCGAACAGCGGATTGCGGAGTTCGTGCGCCACGCCGGCCGACACCTCGCCAATGGCTTCGAGGCGGTGCTTGTGCTCCAGACGCCGCACCAGCCACGCGCGCTCGATCGCCGCGGCCGTCTCGGCGGCGATGGTGGCGAGCACCCGGCGCGACTCCTCGGCGCGATGGGGCCCGGCCGGCGACGCGGTCGACATCGTGACCGCACCAATGACCCCCTCGCTGCTCGTCATCGGTGCGGTGACTTCCACGCCGCTCGGTCTCGCCTCCGAGATGACCTGCCCGCCGGCGAGCGCCTCCAGCCAGATCGGCGTGAGACGCCGCTCCAGCCCCTCCGCCGAGTCGGAGAATCCCGAGTGGTGCACGAGTCGCAGGGTCGCGGTTCCGTCTTCCGCGAGCGCGATGGCCACGGCGTCGCAGGCCATGGCACGGCGGAGCTGCTGCGAAACCTCGTGCAGCACACGGTCCACGCTGATGGTGTGCGCGAGCGCCATCCCGGTCTCGATGAGCACCTCGCGCGACCGATGGCTCGGAGTGATGTCCACCGTGGAGAACGCGTAGCCGATCACCGTTTGCGCCTCGGTCAGCGCGCTCACCTGCATCAGGAAGATGCGTGCTTCAGTCGGCGAGCTGCACGGAAATTCCCAGCTCAGCGAGGCGGCGCGCCCCTCACGGAGCGTGGCCATCGCCTGCTCGATCTGAACGCGTACTGAACTGTCAGTGATGGCATCCCAGATCGACGTGCCGATGACGGCGCGCTCATCGCACAGGTCCGGCGCGCCATTCGACTGCGCGAACCGCGACCACGCGCGATTCGTGAACGTGATGCGCCCGTCGAGATCCACCGAGTAGATGGTGACCGGCAAGGCATCCAGCAGCTGGCGCTCGAGCGGCGGAGGAACAGTCTGTCGGCGCATGCCGTGATATTAGGGGCGCGAGTCGAGAGACGGAAGCAAACGCGACGGGGTGTGGCCATCGGCCACACCCCGTCGAACGCGTCCAGCCTGGAGAAGGTGCCTGACGGCGCGACCCGGAAGCTACCGGCGGCGGCCCCGCTTAGCGCTCTTCTTGGCTCCGCCCTTCCGGCCGGACGACTTCTTGGCCGACTTCCTGGCAGACTTCTTCGTCGACTTCTTCGCCGACGACTTCTTGCCCGAGGATTTCCGGGCGGATGACTTCTTCGCTGAGGACTTCTTCGCCGAGGACTTCTTGACGGAGCTCTTCCGGGCCGCCGACTTCTTGGCCGCCGACTTCTTGGCCGACGACCTCTTGGCGGTCGACTTCTTGGCCGTGCTCTTCTTGGCGCCGCCGGAGCTGGAGGTGCCGCCTGATTTGGCCGCGCCGCCCGAGGAGCCGGCAGCCTGCTTGGCGCCGCCCATGCCCGCGCCGCCCGACATACCCCCGCTCCCGAACACGTTGCCGCGGGTGACCGCCCCCCGGTTGCCGGGATCGGCGATGGCCGGGTGCTTGGACGGCGTCACCGCGCCGGACGCACCCGCCGGTGCACCACCGCCGGGGCGCGCTGCGGACGGCGGGGTGCCCACGGGCCGGCCACTGCCACCGGACTTGGGGGCACGCGCCACGACCAGGGGACTCTCCTCCTCATCGTCGTCGGCGTCCACCACCGGGGTGCCGAGTCCTTCCTCCTCCTCGTCGTCGGCGTCGTCGGTGCTGTCCCACAGGTCGTCGCTGTCGTCCTTGTGGGTCGTCCAGCCGCCATCCTCCTCGTCGTCGTCGTCATAGGACGACGCCCCGCCTCCACCACCCCCGCCGTAGCCCAGATCGTCGGCGTCATCGTCGCGATCGGAAAAGCGGAGGGATTCATTCAATTCGTCACCGCGCGGCATTACCGCCTCCTGTAGAGATAGGACAGCCGGACCTGCATGTCGTGTCGATGTCGCGGCGCGTCATCACGCCGCCCCGCTCGGGCAGGACGAGCAATCCGCGCGGCGCCGCTGCACGACGTGTGCCCGCATCCTGCGCGGAACGATGTCGGACATGAGCGGGGGAGAATCGTGTCGCAAGCGACAGGCGGACCACTCGTACACAGTGATCCTTGTAAGGCCGCGCGCGGAATCCGTCAAGCGGATTTCGCACATATGGTGTGTGCGCGCCAGCGCGCGCGACGAGAAAATCAGTCGCCGGCAGCCGGCAGCGGCACTGCGCCACCTGTTTCGTGCGGCACGCCGGCGAGCTTCGCCGACGCCCAGCTCCCCAGATCGTCGAGGAAGGTGTACATCGCCGGCACCACGAACAGCGTGAGCAGCGTGGAGGTGATGAGTCCCCCGATCACCGCCCGTGCCATGGGTGCGCGCGCCTCCGCTCCCACGCCGATGGCCAGCGCGAGCGGCATCATGCCGAAGATCATCGCCACGGTGGTCATGATGATCGGACGCAGGCGGATGCGGCCCGCCGACAGCAGCGACGCCGCCCGGTTCTGCCCCTCCGCGCGGAGCTGGTTGGTGAAGTCCACGAGCAGGATGCCGTTCTTGGTGACCAGCCCCATGAGCATGATGATGCCGATCATCGTCATGACATTCATGTTGCCGCGGGTGATGAGCAACGCGAGTGCGACGCCGATGAAGCTCAACGGCAGCGCGATCATGATGGCCAGCGGCTGGAGGAACGAGCCGAACAGCGAGGCGAGGATGAGATAGATGAACACGACGGCGAGCAGCAGCGCGCTGAGCACGTAGCCCTTCGTCTCCTCGAGATTCTGCACGTCGCCGGTGAAGACGGCGTGGTAGCCCGGAGGCAGACCGATGCTTTCGATGGCCTTCTGGACGTGTGCGGCCACGTCCCCCATGGCATATCCGGGGAGCACGCCGGCGCGGATCTGGACCTGCTGCTCGAGCTGCCGGCGCTCGATCTGCTGCGGCCCCACGCCGGCGCGCACCTCGGCCACCTGCGACAGCGGCACCATGGACGGCAGCCCGTTGCGCGCGTCCGTGAACGTGCTCGCCACCGGGAGCTGCGAGACGTCGTCGGCGGATCCGCGCAGCGAGTCGGGGAAGAGCACCACGACATCATGGGAGAAGCCCTGCGGATCCTCCCAGGTCGTGGCGCGCTGACCGGAGAACAGCGGCTGCAGAGTGGCCGCTACACTGCCCACCCCCAGCCCGGCGCGCCAGGCCTCCTGACGGTCCACACGGACGTCGAGCTGCGGAATGTCCCCCTCATCACTGGAGTTGGGCTCGGCCACGCCGGCCACCGACTTCACCGCTTCGAGGGTGCGCGCCGACGCGATCTTGAGCCGTGAGGCCTCGGGGCCCTGCACGTTCACGACGATCGGCTGCTGTCGCCCGCCGAAGATCGACGACTGGCCCGTGATGGCCGGTCGCACGCCCGGTATCTCCTTGAGCTTGCCCCGCAGGTCGCCCTGGATGGCGAACAACGAGCGCTTGTGCCCGTGCTTGAGCGCCACGAAGACATTGCCCTGGTTGGGCGTGCCGCGGAAGCCGCCACCCACCGTGAGATAGGCGAAGTCGGTCTCCGGCTGCTTCATGAGGAACGCGGCGATCTCGCGCCCCTTTTCCAGGGTGTGCTCGAGTCGCGACCCGGGCGGCGTCCGGAAGCTCACCGAGAACTCGTCGCCGTTCACGTCGGGCATCCAGGTGAAGCCGAGCCGCGGGATGATGATGAAGCTCACGACAATCGTCGCCGCGGCCGCGGCGAGTACGATGCACCGGTGCGCCAGCGCCCAGCCCAGCCAGCGCGGATAGTGATCGGCCCCGCGCTCGAACCAGTCGTTGAACCCGAAGGCGATACGCCGGATGGGATTGGCCTTCCGGCGCTGTTCCGCCATGTGCGCGCCGCCGTCGTTGACCCCGTGCTCCACCTCGGGATCGGCCCACTTGCTGGAGAGCATCGGGTCGAGCGTGAAGCTCACGAACAGCGACACGAGCACGGCGAACGCCACCGTGACGCCGAACTGGAAGAAGATCTTGCCGATGATGCCGCCCATGAACGCCACGGGGATGAACACGGCAACGACGGCAAAGCTGGTCGACATCACGGCGAGCCCGATCTCGTCGGTGGCCTCCTTCGCCGCGAGGTCGTGATCCTTTCCCATCTCCAGATGTCGCACGATGTTCTCGCGCACCACGATCGCGTCGTCGATCAGGAGGCCGATCGCCAGCGACAGGGCGAGCAGCGTCATGGTGTTCACGGTGAAGTTGAACACCCACATGATGAAGAACGCGCTGATGATCGACACCGGCAGCGTGAGCCCGGTGATCACCGTGGACCGCCAGGAGTTCAGGAACAGGTAGATGATCATGATCGTCAGCGCCGCGCCGAGCACGATGGACAGCTGCACGTCGGCGAGCGACTCGCGGATGCGCCGCGAGTCGTCGCGGATGATCGTCATCTGGATGTCGTGCGGGAGCTGCCGCTCCAGCTCGCCGACCATGGCCTTCACGGCGTCGGCGACTTCCACCGTATTGGAGCCGGAGATCTTCAGCACCTCGAGCGAGACGGCCGGCGTGCTCGCGGTGTCAGCGAAGATCTCCGCGGCCGTGCGACGATTCTCGGCGCCGTCCACGACCACCGCCACGTCACTGATGCGCACGGGCGTCCCGCCACGCACGGCGACCGGGATGTCGGCGAACGCCTTGGGCTCCACGATGCGGCCGGTGACGCGCACGAGCTTCTCGGTCGCGCCGCGCTCGATCCGGCCGGCCGGCACTTCCTGGTTCTCGCGCCGGAGCGCGTCCGCGAGCTGCGCCGGCGTCAGGCCGTAGGCGCGCATCGCGTTCGGGTCCACCTGGATGCGGATCTGCCGCTTGTTGCCGCCGATCAGGTTCACGCCGCCCACGCCCGGAATCGACTCGAGCCGCGTCTGAACGACGTCGCTCGCGAGGTCCGTGATCTCGCGAATGGGCCGCTCCCGCGACGTGAGCGCGAGCGCCATGATCGGCGAGTCGTTCGGGTCGAAGTGCTGGATGATCGGATCCTGAATGTCCGGTGGGAGCGTCCGACGAATGCGCGCGACCTTGGCCTGCACGTCCTGCTGCGCCACCGCCACGTCGACGCCGAGGTTGAACTGGAGCCGCACGATGGACACGCCCTCGAGCGACGTGGAGGTGATCTCCTTGATCCCCTGCACGGTATTGAGCGCTTCCTCGATCGGCTTCGAGATGTCGCGCATCATCACGTCCGGCGAGGCACCGGGATACGTGGTCTGCGCGATGACGATCGGATAGGTGATGTCCGGGTACTCGTCGATCGCCAGCCGCTGATAGCTGATGACGCCGAGGACGACGAGCGCCACCATCATCATGGTGGCGAACACCGGCCGCTTGATGGAGACGTCGGAGAGAAACATCGCTCGTGCCTTTTATGCTCGGGTGTGCGAGCCGGAGCGCGGGGCTCCCGCTCGCTATTTCCTTGTCGTACCGCTCTTCTCCTCGCCCGCGACGGTGACCTGCATGCCGCGTCCGAGGATGCCGACGTTCCCAACGATCACGCGCTCGCCGGCCTGGAGCCCGTCGGTCACCTGAGCCACACCGAGCCGCTCGTCCACGGCGCCGAGCTGCACGGGGGCCAGGTTGATCGTCGTTCCATCAATGCGATAGACGAACGGCCGGCCGTCGTCCGCAGACTGGCGGAGCGCCGTGGTGGGGACCGCCAGCACGTCGTGGAGGGTGCGACTCACGATGCGCCCGGTGGCAAAGGTGCCCCCCTTCAACGTGCCGCCGGGATTCGGCACCTGCACGTACACGGTCACCGCCCGCGTGGCTGGATCGATCGTCGGGCTCACGCGCGCCACGCGGCCGTCGAAGCGGCGGCCGTCGGCGACGAAGTGCACCACCTGGCCGGCGCGCAGCGCCGTCGACTGACGCGACGGCACCGCGGCCGCGAGCTCCAGCGTGAAGTTCCGGACGATCGTGAACAGCGGCGCACCCTTGGCGACGTGCTCGCCGCTCTCCACCAGCCGCTTGCTCACGATACCCGTGGCTGGCGCGACGACGCGCGTATCGCGCTCCTGGTTCCCGGTCGCGCGCAGGCGAGCGTCGGCCGCGGCCACCCGCGCACGCGCCGATGCGACGGCCTGCTGGGAGTTCTTGTACACCTGCTGCGCGATCGCCCCCGCCTTCAACAACTGCGCATTCTGATCGAGCGTCCACTGCGCGTTGGCCAGGTCCGACTCGGCCGCGACGCGATCCGCTTCGGCGCTCTTGCGTCCACTCTCCTGCTCGCTCGCCTCGAACCGCGCCATGAGCTGCCCCGCGCCGACCTGTTCGCCCTCACGGACGTAGACACCCTGGAGATCGCCCTCGAGCCGCGCACGGACGTCGATCGTCTCGATCGGGTTGAGATCACCGGTGAGCGCCACGCCGTCCTCGATCGTGGTGGCGGCGACTACGGCGACGTCGGTGGAGGCGAGGGTGATGGAGGGAGTCGGGCGTCTCGCCGCACCAGCGCTTGCCTCGGCGGACGGTCCTCCCTTCTGCACGGTGGCGCCGGAAGCCGGCGAGGGGCCGGCATCCCTGGAGCAGGCAGCGGCCAGCCAGGCGATGGCGACGATGGCGAAGCGGGCGGTGGCGGCGGGGCGGATCACGCGAATCAAGCTGGTCACGGGAAATGGCTACCTGGGCGCCGGCGCGGTGCGCGGCGCCGACGGAAGCGGGACGGGCCGGCCGAGCGAACGTGCCAGATCCGCCGAGGCGAGAAAGAGATCGAAGGTGGCGCGGGCCTCCGTACTTTCCGCGGTGAGCAGCGCCAACTGTGCATCGGAGACCTCGAGCTGTGTGCTCAGCCCCCGCGCGAACCGGAGCGTCGCCAGACGGAACGCCTCGGCGGCCTCGGCGGAGTTCTGCTGCCGCGCGGCGAACAACGCCTGTGCACGCCGCAGCTCGGCGCGAGCGCGAGCCACGTCCAGCGACACCGCTTCGCGCTGCTGCTGTAGCTGAATCTCCGCCAACCGCGACTGGGCGATGGCCAGCTCCACGTTCGATCGCACCCGAAAGCCATCGAAGATGGGGAATGAGATATTGAGGCCGGCCTGCCGGTCGGAGAAGTAGCCACCATTCTGACACAACCGGCCGGCGGCGGAGCCGGCTGGGCAGAGATCCTCGCGCAGCACGCCGCCGGACATGGGAAATCCCTGTCCCGGTCCGGGGTAGGCCTGATAGCCGGACTGGACGAAGGCCGTGAGCGTGGGGAAGTAGTCGGCGCGCGCCACCGCGATGCCGAGCCGCTTGGAGGCGAGATTGAGCTCCGCGGAATGCACCACGGCGCGATCGGGCGTGAGCACACTGTCGGCGAGGGCAACGAGCAGCGCGGCGGCGGCGGCGGCGGGATCCACCCGGCTCACCAGCTCCACCGGCTGCTCCACCGGCATGTTCAGCACGCGCTTGAGCTGGAGCACGGCGAGCTCCTGGTCGCTATGCGCCTGAATGGCGAGCGGCTCGAGGTTCGCCCGCTCCACGCGCGCGCGCAGCACGTCGTAGCGTGCCGCCTGACCGGCGCGTTCGAACTGCTCCACCTGTGCGAGCCGCCGCGCCGCGAGCAGCACATTCGTATCCTGAAGCGCCGCGATTCGCCCCGCGTAGAGCACCTCGAGATAGGCGCGCTGGACCTGGAGCGTGACCATCGCACGCTGCTCGCGCTCGTCGTAGCGGGCGGCCTGTCGCGTGTCGTTCGCCGCACGCGCGGCGGAGAGGAGCTTGCCGCCCTGAAAGAGCGTCTGCGAGAGATTCGCGTTGCCGATGTACGTGTTGGGCTGGTTGAACACCGAGCCGACCGCCTGCCCGCGAGCGCTCTCGTAGACGCGCAGATAGCTGCCGCTGAAGCGGAGCTGCGGGAGTGTGTTGGCGCGCGCCGCACCGTACTGCGCGTCGGCCACGTCCACCTGGGCTGCGGCGATCCCGACCTCGTCGCTCTGCCGCAGCGCGATCGCCACCGCGTCCTCCACCGAGAGACGCACCGTGTCGCGGCTGACGATGCCGTCGACCGACTGGCCACGCGCGGCAAATGGAGCGACCAGAAGTGCCAGCGCGAGGACGCGCCGACGGCGGAACGACCGGTGGGAAGTCATCGCCAATAATACGTGCCCCAGAGGGCAAATGCTGAGGTCGGGTGGTGAATCGCTTCGTCACGTCGGAGCGGGAACGCGACGTGCGACGCCGAGGTTCTTCGCCGCGCTGACCCGCGCGCATCTCTGTCTCTCACACGGTACGGCACGATCATGCCGAAGATCCTGGTCCTGTTCCATAGCCGCACCGGCAACACCGCGGCACTCGCCGACGCCATCGCGGAGGGCGCGCGGTCGGTTCGCTTTGCGGAGGTGGACGTACGCCGCATCGACGACCTCGCGCCGCAGGGCGTGATCGACGCGATTCCCGAGTGGAAGGCGAGCCGGGAGAAGCTCGTCGCCAAGTATCAAACCTTCAAGGACGTGAACGAGCTGACCAACTACGACGCGCTGATCCTCGGCTCACCGACCCGCTACGGCGTGATGTCGGCGGAGCTCAAGCACGTGCTCGACCAGACCGGTCCGCTCTGGCAGAAGGGAGCGCTGGTGAACAAGGTGGGCGCCGCGTTCACCTCGGTCGCCACCGGACACGGCGGACATGAAACGACTCTGTGGTCGATCATGACGCCGATGGCGAACCTCGGTCTGATCCTCGTGCCCCCGGGGTACACCGACGCCGTGATGTTCAGCGGCGGGAGCCCGTACGGTGCCACGGCCACCACGGGCGGTGGCCCCCCGACGGCCGCTGATCTCGCGGCGGCTCGGCACGAAGGCAAGCGCGTGGCGGAGGTGGTGGGCTGGATCACGCACGCGCGGTCGCACGCGCACTGAGAGCGTCGGGACCCACGACCCGTAACCCGTGAGTGGTGAGAGGTGAGATCAGTGCACACCGGACTCGGCCCAGTGTGCCATGCCGTCACCTCTCACCTCTCACCCCTCACGCGTCAGCAGTCACGCGTGCAGGTCGTCGATGAACGTGAGCGTCTTCCGCCGGAGCACGACCTTCTTGAGCGCGTCGAACACTCCCGGATCCAACAGCTTGCCGATCTGGTCCTCGAGATATTCCACGGTCTCCGCCGGAGTTCGGGCGCCGCGGAAGGCACGATTCGACGTCAGCGAGTCGAAGGCGTCGCAGGCCGCGAGGATGCGGCCGCCGATCGTGATCTGCTCGCCCGTGAGCCCGCGCGGATAGCCACCGCCATCGTAGTGCTCGTGGTGATCCCTGACATACTCGATGGCGATCGGGATGTGCTTGAGTGGGCCGAGGATCTCCATCCCGATGCGCACGTGATCCTTGACGTGGTCGAACTCCTCGGGGGTGAGCGAGCCGGGCTTGTTCAACACGTCCTCGCGGATGCCGATCTTGCCGACGTCGTGGAGCCGCCCGGCGAGACGCACGTTCTCCACCACATCGGGATTCAGGCCAAGCTCCTCCGCGATCGACGCTGCCTGGTCGGCAACGCGGCTCGAATGGCCGCGGAGATAGACGTCCTTCGCCTCCATCGCATTGATGAGCGTCTCCGCCACGCCGATCGTGAGCGCGTGCAGGGCGGCCTTCTCGCGCTCCAGCTCCGCCGACCGGAGCGCCACTTCTTCGCGAATGTGCTGCTCCACGTTGCGGCGCTCGATCTCCAGTGTTCGCCGGTGGGCGCCGCGCTCCACGGCGCGCTGCAGGTCGGCGAGCTCCACGGGCTTCACGAGGTAATCCATCGCCCCGTGCGACAGTGCGTCGGTCGCCGTCTCGGCGTCGTTCACCGCGGTGAGCATCAGGACCGCCAGATCGCTGTCGAGACGCAGCGCCTCGGGAAGCACGTCGAGTCCGGTCATCTCCGGCATGCGCACGTCGCACAGCATCACCACGAAACGCTGCCGCTTGAGGATGGCGAGCGCCGCCGGTCCCGATTCGACGACTTCGACCTCGTATCCCTGGGTGCGGAGGAAGCGCGCGATCGCGGTGCGGATCGCTTCTTCGTCGTCGACGACGAGCACGCGGGGCTGCGAAGGCTCGGTCGCGACGCGCTTCGTGGCGGTCGCGTGGAGGGGTGAACGAAATGGCGCGCTGCCCAGCTGCGGGGTTTCCATCGTCGGGGGCCGGAGGGGTGTCCGAGTGAGTATCGGCTCTCCGGCATCGTGCGTTAACGCCGGTCCGGTCCGAACGTTCCTGAGCACCCGTTCCATGTGTCTACCCGCACACCGCTACTCCGTTGGTTAGCGCGAGCTCGTCCGCGAAGCCCGAACCACGGCCCGAGCTCTGCCGAGGACGCCATGCGACGCTCATGATGGCGCCCGACTGGCGCCAATCACCAGGCCAAGCGCTACTTCCTTCGTGCAGCCGCCAGGGCGGCGTCGATGTCGTTCTTGTGGAGCAGGTACTCTGGCAGCTGCACCGTTCGCTCTCGCGGCTCGACCGAGAGGAGACGCACGTCGAACTGCCGGGCATGCGGCTCATTGCCGACCATGCGCGCCGCCTTCGCGCCGAGGATGAGACCCAGCAGGTGCGTGGGTCGTTCGCGCAGGATCGAGTCGGCCTCCGCGCGCGCCAAGGTGGTATCGCCCGCCACCTCCCCGATGCGTCCGAGGTCGTAGCGCTGATCCAGGTTGAGGGGCGCGATTGCCTCATAGGCCGCTGTGGCCATGGGGAGGAAGGTGCGGACGTTCTCCGGGTGTCCGGACTCGCTCTCCCGCATGATCCGGTCGTACAGCCGCTCGGCGCGTTGCGCGGGGGTGAGCTGGCTGATGTCGGGCGCACGCGGCATCGCGCCGGCCGGCGCGGCGTCCGGCGCGGTGATGACGGTGGTGCCCTGGCCGTTGGCGCCGTCGAGCACGTCGGTGGTCCCGGTCTCACGCGCGCCAAACCGCTGTCCGACGACGAGGGCGATCAGCGCGACGAGGGCGATAGCCGCCACGGCCCACGGCATCACGTCGGCTGGGCCGCGAGAGCGCAGGGGATTGTTCGCGCCGGCGCGAGTGCCGCAGCGGTGGCAATAGTGCGCGCCGGCGGTGAGCGGGGCCGAGCAGGTCCCGCAGACGGCGCCGGCGAGGGCGGTGCCGCACCCGGCGCAGAAGCGTCCAGACGCGGCGGCACCGCAGGACGGACAGACGGTAGGGGAGGGGGAGGTCACGGGTGGAAGATAAAAGGTCTGGCGGTCTGGCGGTCTGGCGGTCTGGCGGTCTGGCGGTCTGGCGGTCTGGCGGTCTGGCGGTCTGGCGGTCTGGGGGTCTGGCGGTCTGGCGGAAAATACGAAGGGCACACCGCTCTCTCATGTCAGTGTGCCCATCGTGGAGCTACTGCCCGACTGCCCGACCGCCAGACGGTCAATTCTGGTGACTTCCGCCCGGCTGGGAGATCGCCTCCACCGTGCGCTCCACCTTCGCGGCGTCGTTCGCCTTGCGCGCGAGATCTGCCTGCGACACGACGCCCACGAGCGAGCCGCGCTCATCGACGATGGGGATGCGGCGGATCTGTTCCTGGCCCATCAGCGTCATCACCGACTCCACGCTGTCGTCCGGGTTCGCCGTCTTGACGCCGCTCGACATCACGTCGCGCACCGGTGAGTCACCGCTGCGGCCTTCGGCCACATGACGTACGGCGATGTCGCGATCGGTGAGGACGCCGACGAGCCGGCCCCGCGTTTCGGCGCCACCCACGCGTTCCACCACGGGAATGATGCCGACGTCCTCCTCCTTCATCAGCCGCGCCGCGTCCGACACGGGCGTGTCCGGCGAGACCGTGCACGGATTCCTGGTCATGAGCTCCGAGATCTTCATTCAGCTCCTCCGGCAGCATGCTGGACTATTGGGGTTTCCATCCGCATCCCGCGGGGGCAAGCGACGTGCCGAAGCTCAGGGTCGATTGACACCACCCCGGCGTGCGACGAGCATTCGGCCGTGCCCCAATCCCGCGCGCTGGTCCCCGACCTCCGGAACGCCTCGGCGAAGGACGTCCTCGAGCTGACTCGCAAGCTCAACGTCCGCTTCCTCCGCCTGCAGTTCACGGACATTCTCGGTGTCAACAAGAACGTCGAGATCCCAACCTCCCAGTTCGAGAAGGCGCTCGCCGGCGACATCATGTTCGACGGTTCGAGCATCGAGGGCTTCGTGCGCATCGAGGAGAGCGACATGCTCCTCGCGCCCGATCTCTCCACCTTCCGGATCTTTCCGTGGGGCGATCCGGAATCGCGCGTCGCACGGCTGATCTGCGACGTGAACCTGGCCGACGGCTCACCGTTCAGCGGCGATCCACGGGGCGCGCTCAGGCGGGTGATCGCCGACGCGGCGGCGATGGGCTACACGATGAACGCCGGCATGGAAGCCGAGTTCTTCATGTTCAAGCGCGGGCCCGAGGGCGAGACAACGACGCAGACGCACGACGTCGGCGGCTACTTCGACCTTGCTCCGGTGGATCTCGGCGAGGAGGCACGCCGCGCGATCGTGGACGACCTCGAGCAGATGGGCTTCGAGGTGGAGGCGGCGCACCACGAGGTGGCGCACGGACAGCACGAGATCGACTTCCGGTACGCCGACGCGCTCACCACCGCCGACAACATCGCGACCTTCCGATTCGTCGTGAAGGTCGTGGCGCAGCGCTTCGGGCTCGCGGCGTCGTTCATGCCCAAGCCGATCTTCGGGCAGAACGGCAGCGGGATGCACACCCACCAGTCGCTGTTCTCGGGAAAGACGAACGCCTTCTGGGACGAAGGCGCCCAGTGGGAGCTGAGCGAGACCGCGCTGCACTACATCGGCGGACTGCTCAGGCACGCGCGCGGCTCATGCGCGATCACGAACCCGCTGGTGAACTCCTACAAGCGGCTGGTCCCGGGCTACGAGGCGCCGGTGAACGTGGCCTGGAGCATGCGCAACCGCTCGCCGATGCTGCGCATCCCGGAGCGGCGCGGCCTGGGCACGCGTGTGGAGCACCGGGTCCCGGATCCCGCGGCGAACCCGTACCTCGCACTGGCTGTGATGCTGGCCGCCGGACTGGACGGCGTGCGCACCAAGGCCGACTACCGCGAGCCGGTGAACGAGAACATCTGGGAGATGAGCCATCGCGAGAAGCGGCGGCTGCGCATCGATGATCTGCCGCACGACCTGAACGAAGCGTGCGACGAGCTCGAGAAGAACGACGTGATCCGGAGCGCGCTCGGCGATCACATCGCGGCGCAGTTTCTCGCGGCCAAGCGGCAGGAGTGGCGTGACTACATCACGCAGGTCTCGCCGTGGGAGCTGGAGAACTACCTCGACAAATACTGACGAGACCAACCCTCGAGGGGCGCCCTGCTACCGATTGAAGATCGGCAGCTCGCGGATGTTGTCCCACGCGTCGAGCAGGTCCGCCTTGAGCTGCGCCGGACTCCCGTGCGCGTCCAGCAAAAAGAGGCCGAGCATCACGGCCAGCAGCGTGAGCAGGACGGCGCGACGCTGAGAGGCCATGGGAAGTTACCCCCTCACGAGCTGGGCGCGATAGCGTACCACCAGCAGCCCGTCACGTCCTGGCCGCGTCTCCGGCCACACGACCAGCTGGTAGTCCGTGCCCATCGGTATGTGTATTCCGCGCAGCGGGAGCTCGGTGAGCAGGTCGCCTTCGCCGACGAGCGTCCCCTCGGGTATCGCGGCGAGCACCGAGTCCGCGTGCGGTCCGTACACGGCGGGCAGCGTCTCCCGAATGATGCGCTCGAACTTGTCACGCCGGCGGGTGCGCGACATCATGAGATCGAAGTCCACGATCACGACGTCTCCCGTCCGCTGTGCCAGCACGCTGTCCTTTAGCGCCGTGCGGCCTTCCGGGATCACGAGGGCGAGTGGGGCGCTCGCGCGCTCGACCACCTTGATCGCGGCCAGCGGCGCGCCCGGCGCGGCGCTGGTCGGTGCGGGAGCCGAGGTGAGAGTGGCCGTGGGGGAGGGGGCCACCGCTGCTACGACGGACACCGGCACAGCAATCCCGGGCTCGCCCTGAGGTCTGACGTCGGCCGTGGTGCTCGCGGTCGCCACCGCCGGCGCGTCGAACATGGCGTTGACGCGAGCCGCGGCTCGCACCGCGTTGAAGATGCTCCCGCCAACGATGTACATGCCGACGAGCCCCGCGGCCCCGACCCCGAGCTTGGTCAGCAGCATCTGTTGGCGGGCGCGCGCGGCGTCCCGCGCCTCCTGGCGGCAGCGGAGGCACACGGTGGTACCCACGCCGAGGTCGTGGGTGCAGGCGGGCGACGAAGGGGACGGCACGTCAATTCCTCGTGGAAGGCAGCTACCCCCTAGACGAACGGCCGCGCCGGGTGAAACAGCCGCGGCTGAGGTGGGGTTACGGCTCCTGGCGGGAGGACAGCAGCAGCATGTCCGCGATGGCCCAACTGGTGTCGCTCGTGGCGGTCAGGGCCACGCTGACGCGGTGGCCGCAGGTTGGCCCGCACCGCCAATCCACGAACGCCACCGCGCTCCGCCCCGATTGGCTGAACCCCACCGGCGACATGCGCACGGCGCCGGCCGCGTTGGCATGCGCGGCCCGAAAGCGGGACCACTCCTCCACGTCGGCGTTCGGCGGCGGCACGTCCCCGGGGTCGGTCTCGAGCAGCATCGGACGGCCGAGTGTCACGGCGCGGATGTCGATCGGCGCCGCGACGCGTGCCAGGAGATCGGAGCGAGCCGCCCTGGCCTCGGAGGAATCACCGCGCGCCCACCAGAGCGGGTCTACTCCCCAGCGCGCAGCCAGCTCAGCACAGCTCCGCTCCACGCAGGTGCTGTCCAGCGACGTGGTGGCCACCGCGATGACGCGACCCGTGCTCCGGACGTAGATGGACTCGGCGATCAAGCGATACACGGCAATGGCGCGCGGACCGGTGCTCGACGGCGGTGGGTGCGACGCTGGGCGCGCGCACCCACCGATCAGAACAAGGAAGGACAGTACAAAGACACGTTGCATCGACATCGAAACGGGACCGGCACGGAGACCTGCACATTCTGCGCTCGCGATACCCTGGACGAAAGTCCCGTTTCGCGTCAGGCGAGATCAACGCGTCGCGACCGTCGATCCCTTCCGGCGTGCATCGAGCGTGATCGAGACCGCGACATCTCCCTCAGCCGGATCCCTGGCGAGTTTGGCATCCCGGAAGGCGACCCCCCAGCCCGGCTGGTCGAGCAAGACACTGGACGTGGCGGTCATGTGACCCACCTCACCCCACTTCACCTCGGTGGAGAATGTGAGCGGCCTGTTGACGCCGAGCATGTTGAGGTTGCCGGAGATCTCCCATGTGGCGTCGCCGGTGCGCTTCGCGTCGCTGGCGGTGAAGACCGCGTTCGGAAAGCGCGAGTCCACGCCGCCCATGTCGACCGTGAAGTTGCCACCGGTGAGCTTCTGATGGCGAATGATGATCATGCCGCTGACGAATCGCACGTCGCCCTCGTGCTTGCCGGACCCGCGGAGCGCCGATCCCTTCCAGTGAATGCGCGAGCTGGAGGGCTGCACCACGAGCGTGTCGGGCGGTCCACCCAAAAGGCTGAGGGGGGCGTCGTTTGGCGTGCGTGGCGCGACAGCGATCGACGACGTGAGGGTGATCATCGAGACGGCGGCAAGAGTCCACGGGACGTTCAGCATGCTGCACTCCTTGTAGAGGTTCAGTGAGGGGATGCAGCCGCGGGCGGGAATGTTATCGCCCGCCTATCCGAGTCATCGTGGCGGGCGCTCGGCCACGCTCGGCGTTAACATCGGGCGGCGCGAGCGCATCCTTTCACCATGCGAGCGAGACCGTTGGCCGATCCAACGACCACAGCCGGCACCGGTGCGCACGAAACCGCGGAGCTCGTGGTGGCGGCGCGTGCGGGCGATCGGACGTCGTTCGGCCTCCTGTACGAGCGCTACGCTCGGCTCGTCCACGGTGTCCTGCTCGCGAGCGCGCAGCGGGACGACGTGCAGGACCTGTTGCAGGACGTCTTCTTTCGCGCGCTGCAGCAGCTGCACATGCTTCGGGAGCCGGCGGCGTTCGGAAGCTGGCTGGCCACGCTGGCGCGAAATGAGGCCCGTATGCACCATCGCTCCACACGGCCGACGGAGGAGTTGACCGACCAGTACGCCGCGCCACTACCGACGCCCGCCATGCTCGGCACGGCCGACGTGCTGCGCGCGCTCCGCGCGCTGCCCGAGCGCTACCGGGAACCGCTCACGCTCCGCCTGGTGGAGGAGATGAGCGGCGAAGAGATCGCCAAACAGACCGGACTCACCCACGGGACCGTTCGCGTGTACCTGCATCATGGCATCAGGCTTCTACGCGAGCAGCTCGGAGACGCATCATGACTGACGACTACCTCTGGGACCCAGCCGCCACGCCCGATCCGGAGATCGCCCGGCTCGAGGCCCTGCTTCGTCCCCTCGCCTATAAGCCAGAGCCGCTGCGGGCCGAAACCGGTGCGCTGCCGGCAGCACACGTGAGGTACCGGCGGTGGCTGGCGGCGGCGGCCGCAATCGTCGTGGTGGTCATCGGGGTGGCTGTGGCCCGGCAGACGCCGACGAATGCGCCCTGGCAGGTTGCGACTCGCGAAGGCGCACCGGTCGTGCGCACCGCGGAGGGCGAGCTGTCGCGTGGAGCACTCGCAAGCGGCGGCGCAGTCGAGACCGACGCGAAGTCCTCGGCGCGGTTGAGCGTGGGCCGCATCGGCACCGTGGATCTCGGGCCCGGCTCGCGGCTGCGGCTGCTCGATGCGGGAGCCTCGGAGCATCGGCTGTCGCTCGAGCGGGGCACCATGCACGCCACCATCGACGCCCCGCCGCGCTACTTCCTGGTGGAGACGGCGAGTGCGCTCGCGGTGGATCTGGGATGCGTCTACACCCTCTCCGCCGACGAGCGCGGGAATGGCATGCTCGTGGTGGAAGAGGGCGAGGTGGAGCT
>JALYXJ010000173.1 GCA_030947165.1 Gemmatimonadota bacterium | reverse complement strand
CTCGAGCCACGCATCGAGAACGGCGAGCTGATCATCCTGTATCTCACGCATCCCGAGATCGTGTCGGTCGAGCCGAGCTCGCCCGCGGAGCGCGCCGGCATCACGCCGGGCGACACGCTGATGGCCTACGATGGCCGCGACGTCCGGGACAACGAGATCTCGATCACGCGCCTGCTGCGCCCGAATGCGCGGGTGCTGGTGCGCATCCGGCGCAATGGCCGCACGCGCGACGTGCCCGTCACGATCGCCGATGTCCCCTCGCGCATCAGCCTGCGCACCGAGATGAACACGGAAATGATGGCGCCGCGCGCGGCGCCGGGGTTTGCCGACGCGTCGACCTTCCCGCGCATGCCGGCGTCCCCGCGCTACGGGTCGCCGATGCGAGTGCCGGCCATGGCGCCGCTCCCACCCTCGACGCCGCTCCCGTCGCAGGCGCCCACACCGGCGGTCATCTTCGGGTACGGCTACAACAGCGTGGCGGGTGCCCAGCTCGCGGTGGTGACGGAGGGTCTCGCCAGGGCCATCGGCGTGCGGCAGGGCGTGCTCGTCACGCTCGCGCCCCCCGGCTCGCTCGCCTATCAGTCCGGTCTGCGCGAGGGCGACGTGATCGTGAAGGTGGAGGGCACGCCGATCCGGACGATTGCCGAGCTGCGCGAGCGGGTGCAGGCGGCCTCAGAGAACGGGGACACCTCGGTGAAGCTCGAGTATCTGCGTGAGAAGCGCACGCGGAAAGCGGTGCTGCGGTGGAACGGCGCGCGCTGACCCTCCCCTAGAACTCCGCCGTCTCGAGTCGCTCGAGCTTTCGCTCGTCGGGGACGAGCGACTTGTGGATGGCGAGCGCCGCAATCGCGCCGTCGGCGGCGGCGGCGATCGCGAGCTGCGGCCCCGGCACGATGTCGCCCGCCGCGTAGCAGTTCACGACCGACGTATGGTACAAGTCGTCCACGATGATGTGGCCACCGTCGTCGCGATCGCATTGGAGCTGCGCGCCCAGGTCGTCGGCCGGATACTGGCCGATGGCGAAGAACACCTTGTCGGTGTCGAGCGCCATCCCATTCTCGAAGTCGAGCGAGTGCACGTGTGATCCGCTGTGCCGCACGCACATGATGCGTGACTCGAGGACGGGGATGTTGAGGGCGTCGAGCTTCTCGCAGTATTCCGCGAGGTCGAGCTGGGCCGGCTCGCCGTTCGTGCAGATGATGATGTCGCGCGTCCACGTGCTGAGGTTGAGCGCCATCCCCACCGCCTTTCGTCCCTTGCCGATGACGACGACTTTCTTGTCCTGGCACTCGTGGCCGTCGCAGTCGGGACAGACGTGCGCGTTGGCGCCGTAGACGTGCTCCAGGCCGGGGATGTCGGGCCATACGTCGCGCAGGCCGATGGCGAGCAGCAGCCGCTGGGCGCGCAGCGCCGTACCATCGCGCAGCCCGAGCACGAAGGTGTCATCGGCGCGCTGGTCGACGGTCTCGCACTCCGCATCGAGCAGCGACACGCCCAGCTCGCGCGCCTCGTCGCGCGCGAGGCCGCGCAACTCCCCGGGCTTGATCGCCGGGTGCCCGAGAAACCCGTTGATCCCGCGCGTCTCCCAGTTCCTGGGATCCCCCGAATCGACCAGTACCACACGGTGCAGGTAGCGGGCGAGCCAGATGCTCGCGCTCAGCCCCGCCGGTCCGCCGCCCACGATGGCGACATCGTAATCGTCTCGTGCTGCCTCTGCCATTCGCGCTCCCTGGGTGGTGGAGCGCACTTGGGCAAGAAGGATTCCGAGAGTGACCGCCTCTACCTGAGTCGCCCTCCCGGCACCAGGTACAGCAACCGCAGCGTGGTCCGGTCAGAGACACCGATCTGCGCGGTGGCGGCCTCCCGGTACATCACGCTGGTCGGATCGTTGGCGTGATTGAGGCCGAGGGCGTGGCCGACCTCGTGCCTCAGGATGCCACCGACCACGGTTGCCGGAAGTGTGCGTCCGCTGCTGTCCTCGGTCGCGATCGTGATGTTGGCGCGGGCGATGAGGAAGGTGCTGGTCTGCGTCCGCTCGGTGACGCCAATGCGCTGGCCGTCCTCCGCCGGAAAACGGTCGCGCCAGCGGATCGTCACGTCCGCGCCGGTGGAGTCGTAGACGAAGGCAAACGCGAGCGGGAAGCCGGCCTCGCTCCATTCGCCGAACACGTCGCGCGCGACCTGCGGATACTCCGGCCTCCACCCCGCCACAGCCGACGTCGGCTCGACATAGACGCGCAGTGCATTGCTGAGGCGCTCCGGCCAGCGGTACAGCGTGCTGTCCTGGACCGCGAGGATGTCGTCGATGTAGGTGCCGCTGGCGAGGTTCGCCACGCGGCGGCGCAGCTCGGCCGGGGCAGCCTGCTGACTCGTGCCCTCCGTGGCGATAGCGCGGCGCACGACCCCGTGCGACGACTGCGTCTCGGTGATGATGGTGTCGGCGGCCACCTGCGCGAGGGCGCGGGCGCGGCGCGACCGCGCCGATCGAATGGCCCCTGTGAGCACCAATCCCGCCAGCACGGTCAGCAGGATGAGCGGCAGGGTTTCCACCCTCAGGCGAACTAGCGGACGCCTCCCGGCGGGAGCGTGTAGAGCAGCCGGGCCGTCGCCAGATCGGCTGCCGAGAGCGTGCGGACGCGCACCTTGGGCGCCATCACGCTGGTGGGATCCTCGGTATGGTCGAGCCCCAGCAGGTGGCCGAGCTCGTGCAGCGCCATCGCGCGCATGGAATCATCGTCGAGCGCGGGGCCGCTGTGATGATGCACGGCCAGCACAATGTCCGCGTCGGTGATCCACCAGTCGTCGTCGCGCGCCCACTTGGTGCGGCCGCTGATCGGCTCGTCGAAGTGATCGATGAAGCTGATGTGGACGTCGGCGCGCGCGGAGTCGTTGGTGAACGCGAGCCGCACTGGCAGTCCCACGTCGTCCCACTCGAGGACGGCATTCCGCACCCCCGCATGGTAGCTCTCGCTCCAGTCGCGGATGTCGGATGCCCACTGGATCCAGACCGTGAGGGGCTTGCCACGCCGGTCCGGCCAGCGCGCCAGGGCGCTATCCCGCTCGGCGAGCATTTCGCCGATGTAGGTGCCGTGCTCCCGCTCGACGAGCCGGCGTCGCACCGCCGCCTTGATGCGCTCCCGCTCGGCCGCACGCGGCGAGAAGGGTCGCGCCACCGCGCCACCGCTCGCGACGCTCGTCCGGGTCCGCGAGGCGCGGGCCGGCGTGGAGGACGCGGGAGTGAGGGCGACGATGAGGGCGGCGTACAATGCGGCCCGGAGGCGGGAGCTGCGGAAATTCATCAGGTTGGTCGCGGCGGCCCTGTGGAAGGAGCGGCGAGGAAGGCGTCGACCACACCGAAGAAGCGCTCGGGCGCTTCCCGGAACGGCATATGGCCGGCGTCGGGCAGGAGGGCATGACGCGCGCGTGGCAGGAGCTCGACCAGCTCGAGCGCCGCCGCCGCGGGGAGCGCGTCCCGTTCACCATGAAGGACGAGTGTGGGGGTGGAAAGGACACTCAGCTTTTCGCGCCAGTCATACCCCTCGCCGCAAACGTGCCGCGATTGTGGCACCCGTCACACTCGTCGCGATCGGGGGCGGGGCGAGGTAAGCCGCCACGGCGCAATCGTCGAACCAGGCGCTGTAAACGGCGCGCGCGTGGGTGCCATGGAGGGCCGGATCGAGGCCGTGGGGCGCAGCGAAGGACCCGCACGTGCAGGTCCTTCGCTTCGCTCAGGACGACATCGCCACCGTTCAGCGTTTCATGGCGTCTTGAGCAGATCCTCCCGCGTCAGCGGGAGTGCCACGCGACCCGCCTCGTCGGCCTTCACGAGCAGCGTCTGCACGACGTTGATGCTTCCCCGCGCAAACGCGTGCGCGGACCCCGTCATGTAGAGACGCCACGTCCGAACGATCCGATCGCCGGCGATGGCGGTTGCGCGGTCGCGCTCGCGCATCAGGCGCGCGACCCAGGCCCGCAACGTGAGCGCGTAGTGCTCGCGCAGGCTCTCCACATCCCGCGTCTCGAATCCGGCTGCCTCCGCGGCCGCGATGACCGCGTGCAGCGGGGCGAGCTTGCCGTCGGGGAAGACATACTGATCGATGAAGGCGTCGCGCTTCCACAGCCGTCGCTCGATGAGGGCACGGAGACCGCGCTGGCGCGTGGCGTTCATGCTCACGATGCCGTGATTCAGCAGCATGCCGCGCGGCGCGAGCGCGCGATGCAGACACTCGAAATACGTCGACAGCTTCTCGAGCCCGACGTGCTCGATCATGCCGACGCTGGCGATCTTGTCGAACCGTTGATCGGCCGGCAGCGCGCGGTAGTCGCGGATCTCTACCCGGCAGCGATCCTCGAGCCCGGCCTCGGCGATGCGCTTCCGCGCGAGAACCGCCTGCGCGTCGCTCAGCGTGATGCCGAGCGCATGCACGCCGTATTCCCGTGCGGCGTGCATGATGAGCGCTCCCCACCCGCAGCCGACGTCGAGGAACCGCTCGCCGGACCGCAGCCGGAGCTTCCGGCAGACGAGATCGAGCTTGGCGCGCTGGGCCTCGGCCAGGGTATCCGCCGGCGACCTGAAATAGGCGCACGAGTACACCATGCGTTCGTCGAGCCAGAGGGCGTAGAAGTCGTTTCCGACGTCGTAGTGATACTGGATGGCGGCGCGGTCTCGCGTCTGCTCATGCGGCCGTCCCGTCGGAGCCACGACTCGCGTGGCAGAAGCCGCGTGCACCTCGGCCTGAGGCGCAGGCTCGCGTGTCGGGAGCGCCAGCAGATGGCGTACGAGCGAGTACAGGGTGCGCGGAGAGCGCAGCCGCTCGTTGATCGCGTCGCCGAGGCTCACTGCCGCCTCGAGGTCGCCCTCGATGTCCACGTCGCCCGAGATGTACGCTTCGACGATCGCCAGCTCGTTCGGCGGCAGCAGCATGCGCCGCAGCGAGCCCTGTCGGTTGATGCAGAGGGTGTACGGAGCTGCATCGGTCCCGTGCTCAACACTGCCGTCCCAGTAGCGCACGGCGAATAGCCGAGTGGACGGCGCGCCGAAGAGCGCGTCGATCGCGGCGCGTGCGTGGCGAAGGGCCGGTGCCGCGCCACCGCGTACGCGATCCGCTGCGGGCGGCGCCTCGGTGTACAGGCCAAGTGGCGTTGGGGCCCGGTCGGACGGCGAGGCGGGAGGGACGGCTTCTTCCTTCATGATCGCTCCTGCGGCGCGGAGTCTGTGCGCGACGCGGCTTCTTACTGACAGCTTGAAACGCGGGCCGAGGTCACGCAAGGCAAAACCCCCGACGGCGGCTTCGCGTTCCGCGCGCCGGCCCTCGACGGGCAGCCCGCTCGCGCTGGGGAGCCGCCCGCGAGACCTGCTAGCCGCGGTTTCGAGGTCGCGGTATCTTCGCCGCTCGCTCGAGTTCCCAGGCTCATGCTGCTCGGACATTACGGCATCGCCTTTGGCGCCAAGCGCGCTGTGCCTCGCACCTCGCTGGGCACCCTCGTTTTCGCGGCTCAGTTCCTGGATGAACTGTGGCCCGTCCTGCTGCTGCTCGGCGTGGAGCAGGTGCGCGTGGTACCAGGGCTCACGCGGGCGAACCCGCTCGACTTCGTGAGCTATCCGATCTCGCACAGCCTGCTGATGGCGGTGGTATGGGGTGCGCTGATCGGCGGCACCTACGGGATGCGCCGCCGGGATCGGCGCAGCGGCGTCATCCTGGGGCTCCTCGTGGTGAGCCACTGGCTGCTCGACCTGCCCATGCATCGTCCGGACCTCCCACTGTGGCCCGGCTCGTCGGTGAAGGTCGGTCTCGGCGCGTGGAACTCGATTCCACTCACCGTCGTGCTCGAGCTGACGGTGTTCGGGTGGGGACTCGCGAGCTACCTGCGCGCCACGCGCGCTCGCGACCGCGTGGGGACGTGGGGCCTGTGGACCATGGTGGCCCTGCTTGGACTCATCTTCGCAAGCGGGTTCGGAAACGCGGCGCCCACGAGCCAGCGGGTGATCGGCCTGAGCGCGCTCGGGTTATGGTTGTTCGTGCCGTGGGCGGCGTGGGTGGATCGGCACCGTGCGGTGACCTCCGGGTCTTGAAGCTTGTAAGCGATAAGCCCGCAAGCCAGGGCAGAGAACGCTATCAGCTGCAAGCTGCTCAGCGATAAGCCTTTGCTGATCTCTGCAGCAACGAGCATGGCGAGACTCGGGCTGGTTCGGAACGGTGGGGCGGAGAGCAACGGCGTTGTTCTTCCCCCTCGTTACCGACGTGACCAAGTTTCGAGATCCATTTCGCACCTGCGATCAGCGAATGCTTATCGCTTGATAGCTTGGAGCTGACAGCGTTTTCTGCCCTGGCTTCCCGGTTTATCGCTTATTGCTGAACGGGTTGCTACCCCCAGCGTAGATCCTGCTTCGACAATGGCAGCGAGCGAACTCTCTTTCCGGTCGCGGCGAAGATCGCGTTGCACAGCGCTGGCACCACCGGCGGCAACGCCGGCTCGCCGAGTCCCGTCGGTGGGAAGGTAGACTCGAGGAAGTGCACCTCCACCGGCACTGCCTGGGTATGACGCAGCAGCGCGAAGTCGTGGAAGTTGCTCTGCACCGTGCGCCCCTGCTCGATCGTGATCTCCTGCCCGAGCGCCTGCGCGAGCCCGTCGAGCACGGCTCCCTGCGTTTGATTCTCAGCGTTGCTCGGGTTGATGATCTGGCTGCCCACGTCGCCGGCGGCCCATACCTTCTCCACCTTCAATTTGCCCGCGCGGCTCACGCTCGCCTGTACGACTTCGGCGAAGTAACCGCGATGGCTGAAGTGGAAGGCGACGCCCATCCCCGTGCCGCGCGGCAGTGCGCGGTGGCCCCAACCGGACTTCTCCGCCACGAGCGTCAGGACGACGCGCATACGCGAGCCATCGAACACCACCGGCTGCGGACCGTTGCCGGCGGGAGCGGGGGCGGGCTGCTCGGCGGCCAGCATCTCGAGCCGGAACTGCACCGGATCCTTGCCTGCGGCATGCGCCAGCTCGTCGATGAACGACTGCGCGGCGAACGCGATGCCGTTGCTGCCGGGCGCGCGCAATGCTCCCGTCGGCACGCCGATCGGCATGACGGACGCCGCGAGCGCGTAGTTGGCCACGAACCGTGCCGGGAAATCGCCGGCGCTCATCCCCGCCGACGGTGCGAAGTTCTGTCCTTCACCGAACGACACGAAGTGATTGCGCCACGCGACCAGCTTTCCGCTCGCGTCCACGCCGCCGGTGAAGTTGTGGAACCCGGCTGGACGATAGAAGTCGTGCTGCATGTCGTCTTCGCGCGTCCACAGCAGCTTCACCGGTGCGCCGATCTCCTTCGCGATCCACGCCGCCTCGACCATGTAGTCGTTGTTGAGGCGGCGTCCGAACCCGCCGCCGGCCCGCGTCAGGTGAATGCTGATCGCATCGTCTTTGAGGCCGAGCGTCTTGGCGACGAGCCCACGGCCCGACTCGGGCGTCTGCGACGGCGCCCAGATCTCGAGCTTGCCATCCGTGAACGAGGCGGTGCAGTTCTGTGGCTCGAGCGGCGCGTGTGCGATGAAGGGATAGAAGTACTCCGCCTTCACCACTTTGTTGGCACCGGCGAGTGCGGCCTCGACATCACCGTCGCTGCGCAGCGAGCGTTGTGGCGGCAGCTTGGCCAATTCGGCGGCCTGTGCCGCGAAGCCGGCGCTCGACTGGGCCGCGGTCGTGCCGTCGTTCCACTGCACCACGAGCTTCTGGCGCGCGCTTTTCGCGAGCCACCAGTTGTCGGCCACGATCGCTACGCCGCCGAGCAGTCCGTTCAATGCGGTGCCCCCGTCGACGACGAAGGCGTGGCGCACGCCGGGCTGCTTCCGCACCTCGTCCAGGTTGGCGCTCGCCACCTTGCCGGCGAACACGGGGCTCTTCACGAATATGGCGTAGAGCATTCCCGGGACAACGACGTCGATGCCGTACAGGGGCGTGCCCGTGACGATGGAATGATTGTCGACGCCGCGCACGCGCGTGCCGATGATGCGGAAGTCCTTGCTGTTCTTGAGCGGGACGGTCGCGAGATCGGGCGCCGTGAGCTGCGAAGCCGACGTCGCGACCTCGCCGTAGGAGATGGTGCGGTTGCTCGCCCGGTGCCGAACTGTGCCTGGCACGGTGTCACACTCGGCCGGCGGCACGCCCCACTTCTGCGCCGCCGCGGCGATGAACATCGCGCGGCCCGCTGCGCCCACGCGGCGCATCGGCAGCCAGTTGTTCGGCGTCGCGGCGCTGCCTCCCGACCACTGATTGGTGAAGTTGACCGTGTCCAGCGGCGCCTGCTCGACGCGCACGTTCTTCCACTCCACGTCGAGTTCTTCCGCGATCAGCATGGGAAGCATCGTCTTGATCCCCTGACCGATCTCCGGATTCTTCGCGACGATCGTGACCATGCCGTCGGGCGTGATGCGGATGAACGCGTTCAGCATCCCCTCCGGCGAGGCGCCCAGGCGCGCGCCCCCTGTCTCCATGGCGCCGAGCGGCTCGAGATAGCTGGCCAGCAGGATGCCGCCGCCGGCGATGGCCGTCACGCGCAGGAACTCGCGCCGGGATAGGCCCGATGTGGTCGAGAGAGGTGTGGTCATGGCTTGTTTCCCCCCGCCTGCTTGCGAGGCCGGCCGGCCTGCGTGGCCTCCCCCTTGAGCTCCGCCGCGCGGTGGATCGCCTGCCGGATGCGGAGGTAGGTGGCGCATCGGCAGATGTTGCCGTTCATCGCGCCATCGATGTCGGCGTCGGTCGGGTTGGGCTTCGCGTCGAGCAGCGCCGCGGCCGACATGAGCTGGCCGGCCTGACAGTAGCCGCACTGGGGGACGTCGAGCTCCTCCCAGGCACGCTGCAGCGCGTGCGTGCCGTCCGGAGACAATCCCTCGATCGTCGTGATCTCCGCGCCCTGCACCGCGGACACGGGAAGGACGCAGGAGCGCGTGGCCGTGCCGTTCAGGTGCACGGTGCATGCGCCGCACTGCGCCGCGCCGCAGCCGAACTTCGTGCCCTTGAGATCGAGCACGTCGCGCAAGGTCCACAGGAGCGGCATGTCGCCAGGAACATCGACCGATCGCTGCTGCCCGTTGACCTTGAATCGGATCTTCATCGAAATTCTCCTGGGACGTCCGCTCGGCCGGCGTGGCGCGAGGCTGTTCGAGCACGTCTCAATCTGGCCCTCCACTGGGATCGCGTCCAGCGCGGAAACCGTGCGGAGAGCGGGCGTGTCGAACCGTCACTCGCCGCCCGACCACCAAGGGTATCCCTCCCACCCACCGTCCAATGCGTCCCACACCTTGCCTGTTCGGCCTCCTCATGATGCTTCCCCTGCTGGATGCGCAGGCGCAGACGCTGACCACCCGTCTCGACTCGGCAATGCGTGCGGCCGAGTCCCGTGGCTTCAGTGGTGTGGTACGTGTCGAGCGCGACGGTGGGCTGCTGCTCGAGAGGGGGTACGGCCTGGCCAATCGCGCCGAAAGGGTGCGGTTCACTCCCGCGACGGTGGTCCAGATCGGCTCCAACACGAAGGACTTCACGGCGGTCGCCATGCTGCAGCTCCAACAGGCCGGCCGGCTCTCGTTGAACGATACGCTCGGCAAGTATTTTCCCGGCGCGCCGCCCGACAAGCGCGGCATCACACTGCGCCAGTTGTTGAATCACCGCGCCGGCTTTCCCCAGGGACTGGGCGGCGACTTCGAGCCGGTGAGCCGGCAGGCGCTGATCGACCGCGCGATGCATCATCCACTGCTGTTTCGGCCGGGCTCGCGTGAGAGCTACTCCAACACGGGCTATTCGCTGCTCGCCGCCATCATCGAGCAAATCAGTGGCAAGTCGTACGACGCGCACATCCACGAAACGATTCTCGCACCGCTTCATCTCGAGCGGACGGGATTCCTTCGGCCGCGGTTCGCGGCTCGTGAGCTGGCGCACGGGTACCTGGCTGGCGGCACCGACAATGGGACGATGCTGGCCAAGCCGCATGCGTCGGACGGTCCGTACTGGAATCTGGGTGGCAACGGTGGCTTGCTCTCCACGGTCGGCGACATGCACGCCTTCTACGCGGCGCTGTTCGACTCGGACAGGCTACTGACGCGCGCGGCGCGCGGGGACCGTTTTCCTCCCGACGAGCCGATCGGCCTGGCCGGCTCGGACGGCGTGAGTTTCTTCCTCTACGACCGCGAGCCGCAGTCACGCACGGAGATCATCATCGCGTCCACCAACGCAGCGCTGCAGGCTCCTGCGATCCGCCGAGCGCTCGGCAGCCTGCTCGGACTGCCGCAGCCCGACATGGGC
>JALYXJ010000163.1 GCA_030947165.1 Gemmatimonadota bacterium | reverse complement strand
GGGCGATGCGGGCGACGGGCGACTGCTTGAGTCCGGGCAACGACGGTTGTGACGACTGCTGCTGTTGCGCCTGGCCCAGCTGTGGGAGCGCGGCGAGGACGGCGAGGACGGCGAGGACGGCGAGGACGGCGAAGGTGCGCATGGGAAGGTGACGGGTTGTTTCGTGAGCCACGGCGGCGCTGTAACGTGGAGGGGGCCGCTCCGAGCCGCTAGTCGTAGGCGATACGCCTTGCGCCCGGCCCGAGTTTCGCCACTTCTTCCCCCCGATGCCGCGCACTGCCACTCCCGTCCCGGCTCCCGACCTCGACCCCGCCCACGATCCCGGCTTCGGCCTGGCCAGTGAGCGAGCCGAGCACGCAATCGCGGAGACAAACCCCGAGGTGATCGGGCAGCCCATTCGCTTGGGCGGTGAGATTCGCGTGGGCACCGCGTCGTGGACCGATCCGACGATGGTGCGTGGCAACGTCTTCTATCCGCGCGGCGTCTCCTCATCCGAGAACCGGCTGCGCTACTACGCCGAGCAGTTTCCCGTCGTGGAGGTCGATTCGAGCTATTACTCGCTCCCCGAGCGCGCGATCGCCCGACTCTGGACGGAGCGCACGCCGCCCGGCTTCAGCTTCCACGTGAAGGCGCACGCCCTCATGACAGGCCAGCCTACGGAGGTGTCCCGTCTGCCAGAGGGCCTCGTGAAGGCCTTGCCAAAGGGGCTCGCCGAGAAGTCCAAGATCTATGCGAAGGATCTTCCGCTCGAGCTGCTCGACGCCGTGTGGACGCACTTCCTCGACGCCATGGCGCCGCTTCAGGAGTCGGGGAAGCTGGGCGGCCTGCTGCTCCAGTACCCGCGCTGGTTCCTCCCCACGCCGGAAAACAAGGATCTGCTCGCCGAGTCGGCGGCGCGCCTGGCGGGCATTCCGGCCACCGTCGAGTTCCGCAACCAGCTCTGGTTCAAGAGCGCGCAGTCGACTGGCTGGACGCTCGACATGCTGCGCGATCTCGGGCTGACACATGTGATCGTGGACGGCCCGCAGGGACTGGAGAGTAGCGTGCCCATCGTGCCAGCCGTGACCACGCCCCAGCTGGCGATGGTGCGCCTGCACGGCCGACGCTCTGCCACGTGGGAAGCGCCGAAGGTGCCGACTGTCGAGCGCTACCGGTACCTCTACTCCCCCGAGGAGATCGCCGGCTGGATGCCGATGATCGAATCGGCGGCCACGGAGGCGACGCGCACCATCGTCTTCTTCAACAACTGCTACGGCAACTACGGCGCGACGAACGCCCGCGAGCTCGTGGCGCGACTGGCTCCCGCCGCATCCTGAGCTGTCGTCCTATGCGACGGCTGCGCGGCGATGCGCGCGCCAGTACACCACGCCGCCGAGCAGCACGAATCCGAGCGCGCCGCCGACCACCTTGATCAGGAACAGCAGCGGCTGCGCATCGTCGCCCGGCGGCACCATCGCCACGCCCATCGCAAAGAGCGTGACCGCAAGGCCGCTCAATCCCACCAGCGTCGCGACAACCTTGCCTCCGGGCACCCGCACCGTGTCGGGCGGCGCCGGCGTGCGCCGGTGGATGAGGAACGAGATGAACAGATAGACGTACGGGATGAAGTAGACGAGCAGCTGGGTGTCGAGGAGGATCAGATACGCCTTCTCCACCGTCGTGCCCCGACCGAGCACGGACAGCAGCAGGAAGATCGTCGCCAGGCCCGCCTGAACGAGGATGGCGACGTACGGCGTCTTCCACTTCGGATGCACCCGGCCGAACGCCGGCGGAAAGTAGCGATCGAGCCCGATTGCGAAGGCCACGCGCGCGGGGCCCGTGAGCCACGCGCCCACACCCCCGATGTTGCCCAGCGTGTAGGCCGCGGCGGCGAGTGGCGCGAGCCACCAGAGGGACGGGCTGACGTCGCGCGCACCGGCCGCCGTCGCCTGGAGGAAGCCGGAGACGATGTTGATCTCGCCCACGGGGATCAGCCAGAGGAGCGCTCCCGTGCCGAGGATGTAGATGAGCGCGACGAGCGGGGCGGAGATCAGGATCGCGCGCGGAAGCGTGCGTCGAGGATCGCGCACCTCGCCACCCATCGCGCTCGACAGCTCGAGGCCGGCAAAGGCGAACGCGATGGACGCCCACAGGTTGAGTCCCGCGTAGTGCCGCAGGTCGGGGACGATGTTCTCGCGCGTGATCGGGTTGGCCGACGCATGGCCGGTGAAGGCGGCGAAGGCGCCGAGCGCGATGAGGATCACTCCGGGGATGTACGTCCCCACCCCGCCCGCGTTCTGCAGCCACTTCCCCGTACCGACGCCGATGATGTTGAGCAGCACCGCGAGCCAGAGGCAGAACAGCGTCGCGGTGAGCACGTACGTCCAGTTGTTCGCGATCCCGCTGTCGCCCTTGCCCACGACGTACGTGGCGATCACCGCCGCCGAGATCAGCAGGTTGGGATAGTAGAGGACGTTGCAGATCCAGTAGCACCAGCCGCAGAGGTAGCCGTGCTTCTCGCCGAGCGCGCGCTTGGTCCACTGATAGATGCCGCCTTCCTGGGGGAAGCGCGACGCGAGCTCGGTGACCACGAGGCCCTGCGGAATGAAGAAGAACACCGCCGCCAGCACCCACAGCGCGAGCGCGCTCGGCCCCGCCTTGCCGGCGGTCGCAAGCCACCGCAGCCCCACGACCGCGGCGAGGTTGAAGAGAACGAGATCTCGCAGGCCCAGCGCGCGGGGGAGCGCGCTCTCGGGGAGAGCACCCGCGTCGGCCGGCAGAGCGGAGGCGGCGGGGGGGGCACGGCGCGAGACGTCGGTCATTCGCGGGCGGTTAGAGGCGGAACAGGTAGCTGGCCTTCACGAAGAACGTATCGTCGGTGCGGTTGTAGCCATTGAAGCGGATGCTGCTCGGGAACTCGAACGGCTGCGCCAGCGGACGCGCGTCGGCGTAGCCGGCTCCGTACCCGAGAAAGAGCACCGTGCCCGGGTTCGGTTGATAGGAGAACAGGAAGTCGCCGCGGAAGGTGCTGTTCTGGCAGGCGACGGTCACCTGGTACACGTTGCCGGCGCACTGATCGTACGTGATGATCGGGCGTCCCGTGGTGGCCTCGTCGCGCAGGGCGTCGCGGTAGAAGGAGTCGTACTCGCCCACGAGGCGCACGAAGATCGGGCGCGCGATTTGATACTCGACCTTGAGCCGTGGAATACGATTGTTGGCGACGATGCTCCCGTCGGTCCGGCGGTTGAAGCTCTGCATGTTGTAGGTCGCGTTCACGCGGAGCTTGTCGGTCGGGCGGATCGTGAGCCCATACTGTCCGATCACGATGCTCGACGACGCCCATTCATAGAAATTCTCGTCGCGCCCGTAC
>JALYXJ010000137.1 GCA_030947165.1 Gemmatimonadota bacterium | reverse complement strand
TCCCGATCCCGAACCGGTTCGAGCTGCGCGGGGACGTGAAGGATCTCATGATCTTCAATACGCCATTCGGCACGAGCGGTTCGAAGCGCACGACGAACAATCTGCTGCTCCAGGCGGGGCTCGGACTCACCTTCTGATCGCAGTCTGACTCGTCGTCCTGAGCGCAGCGAAGGACCTGCACTTTGCTTGGGTGCAGTCCTTCGCTGCGTTCAGTACGACAGGCACAGTTACGGCACGATCACCGGCTTTCCTTCCAGGTCCACCATCTGGATCGGTGCGATCCCCGTCGCCTTCAGCGGTCCCTCGATCGTCGCGCGATCGCCGACGATCACCAGGTTGAGGTGATCGACGTCGATGTACTGTTTGGCCACGCGCGTGAGGTCGTCCTTCGTGACGGCGTTGATGTTCTTCGCGAAGTCGCGGAAGAAGGTCTCGGGCAGGTCCTGCGTGTAGATGCTCGACACCGCCGCGGCGGTGCCGTTGACGCTGGAGAAACGGCTCGGCAGCGACTGGATCAGCGACTCCTTGCCCTGCGTCACCTCGTCATCGGTGAATGGCATCGCGCCCTGCACGCCCTTGAAATGGGTCATGAACCCCATCAGCGCGCTGTCGCTCTTTGCGCTCACGATGCCGCCCCCGGCGTTGAAGGCACCGGGGCCTCGCCCGTAGTTGAAGCCGGACCGCACACCGTAGCTGTAGCCCTTCACCTCGCGAATGTCGTGATTCAGCCGCGACTGGAACAGCCCGCCGAGCAGGTTGTTCATCACTTGGAGCGAGTAGTAGTCGGGGGTGTTGCGCGCCGGGCCTGGCGTGCCGAAGGAGAAGACCGACTGCGCCGCCTTCGGCTTGTCCACGAGATAGATCGTGCGCGGCTTCGGCGCGGGCGTGGGCCCGTACGCGAAGTTGGGGCGGGCGCCACCGGGCTCCCACGCGCGCAGCGCCTTCTCCACCACCTGTTTCACGCTCGCCGGATCGACGTCACCGCTCACGGTGATGACCGCGCGGCCGGGCTTGTAGTACGTCCGGGCGAACTGCACCACGTCGTCGCGCGTGATCGCCTTCACCGTGTTCTCGTTCGTCACCCGGCCGTACGGGTGTGAGTCGCCGTAGGTGATCTTGGCGAACACGTTCGAGGCGATGGTATTTGGCTGATCCTTCTGCTGCGTGAGCTGCACGAGCGTGCGCGCGCGAATGCGCTGCAGCGCCGAGTCGGGGAAGATAGAGTTGAGCATCATGTCCGCGAGCAGCGCCAGCGCCGGCTCGAACTTTTCCTTGAGCGCGGTGAAGCGGATGGTGCCGGTCTCACCACCCACGCTGGCGTTGATCGACGTCCCGAGGAGCTGCTGGGCATCGGAGAGCTGATCCGCGGTCCTGGTCGTGGTGCCCTCGCTCAGCATGGACGCGGCGAAGCTGGCGACGCCGAGTTTCTCCGCCGGTTCGTAGCTCGTGGCGCCTCCCACGAAGTCGATGTTGAGGGCGACGAGCGGCAGATCGTGCTTCTCGACGACGATCAGCTGCGCGCCGTTCGTCAGCCGGGTCTTGGTCCATGTGGGCACACGCAGCGTCGGGGACTTGGCGACTTTCGGCGCCTTGGCGCGATCGAGCGTGCCCTGCGCCGCCGCCCCGGTGGTCGGCAGCGCCAGCGCGAGCGCCAGGAGCATCGAGCGTCGCGCTCCGCGCGTGTGGCACGGTACTGTCGTCATGCTCATTGCCGGCTCCCCGCGATGTAATGTCCGCCATCCGGCGCGACGGTGACTTTGGCGCTCGCATTCGCCTTTGACGCGAGCTCCGGCTTGCCCAGCGGCACGATGCTCAGCACCGCGCGTCCCGGCACGAGATACCTGTTGGCGACTCGCTTGACGTCCGCGGCGGTGACCGCCTTGAGGCGCGCGTACTGCTTCTTGTAGAAGTCGGCGTCCCCGTGGAACACCTGACCGTCGAGCAGGATCTCCGCCTTGCCGAGGTTCGATTGGAGTGCCGAGACGAAGCCGAACTCGAGACCGGCCTTGGCCTTGTCCATCTCTTCCTGCGTAGGACCGTCGGCCTTCAGCGTCGTGAGCACGGAATCCGTGGTTGCCTCGAGCTGCGTGAGGGTCACGTTCGGGCGCGGCGTCACGCTGATGATGAAGTTGCCGCCGTTCTCGTTGTCGTTGTTGAATGCCTGAACGGCCGCGGCGGTCTGGCGGTCGTACACGAGCGCCTTGGTCAGGCGGGCGGTGCGCGGTCCGGAGATGATCTGCGCCAGGAAATGGAGCGGCTCCGCATCCTCGTCGTCGTCGCCGGCGGATGGCCAGGTGAGATACAACCGTGGCACCTGCACCCGATCCTCGAAGGTGATGCGCTTCTCGGCGGCGAGCGTCGGCGCCTTCAGCGCTGGCCGCGTGATTTTCGCGCCGCCCTTCAGATCGCCGAAGTACTTCCTCACGAAGGTCTTCGCCTGGGCGGGCTCGAAGTCCCCGACGATCGCGAGCGTCGCATTCGACGGCGCGTAGTAGAGGCGGAAGAAGTTCTTCACGTCCTCGACCGTGGCGCGCTGGAGGTCGGCCATGTAGCCGACCACCGGCCACGAATAGGGGTGCGAGTCAGGATAGAGGGCGTAATCCATCAGCTCGAAGGCGCGCCCGTACGGCTGATTGTCCACCCCCTGCCGGCGCTCGTTCTGCACGATGTCGCGCTGCGCCTTGAACTTCGCGTCGTCGAGCTTGTCGAGGAGAAAGCCCATCCGGTCGGACTCCATCCAGACGGCGCTCTCGAGGTAGTTCGACGGGACGATCTCGTAGTAGTTCGTGCGATCGTTCGTGGTCGAGCCGTTGTTGCTCCCGCCGACCCCCTCAGTCAGGCGATCGTGCATGCCGTAGGGGACATGGGCCGAGCCGGTGAACATCACGTGCTCGAACATGTGCGCGAAGCCGGTGCGGCCGGTGAGCTCGTTCTTCGAGCCCACGTGATACCATACGTCCACCGCGACCTGCGGCACGGTGTGGTCGGGCGCGAGAATCACCTCGAGGCCGTTCGGAAG
>JALYXJ010000360.1 GCA_030947165.1 Gemmatimonadota bacterium | reverse complement strand
GCTTTACGCCGTCACCGCCGATGTCCGTGTGGGGGATGGGTTGTCTCCGATCGCTCACCGACGGTCGCGTCTCATTCTGGAACGCTCGCCGTCATCGGACAGCACCGGCGTCGCGGGGCCCCTCCATCCGATCGCGCGTTGGAGCTATTCGGGGACCTATTGAGCCGTGCAGGATGCAAGGGCGCCGTGTGCCTCGTCACATCGGCATTATGCCACTTGTTGTTACCAACCGGGGCGTTGGTCGTGTTTTCGGTACCAGTGACCGGGAGCACCGACACCGTGCCCGATGGACTGGGGTTGAGCACTGCTGGCGCAGTATGTAAGTGGAAGCAAGGCTGATCGTTCAGGGCCACGCTTCAAGTATTCTGACAGAGTTGTCGGACGGTCCGAAACAAATGGCTGATCCGACAGTGTCTCCGCCCGCCTCACGCATCGCCGGCACCCGTCGTTCCCTTCTCGCCGGCGTCTCGCTCCTCCGAACATCGCCATGGCACTGTTTGGTCGCTCGAAAACCTCCATCGGTCTCGACATCGGCTCAGGGCTGATCAAGGTCGCGGTGATCGATCACTCCAAGAAGGAACCGGAGCTGGTCCGCGTCGCCGTCGTGCCCTTGCTCGCGGACGCCATTGTCGAGGGTGAGGTCATGGATCCCGGGATCGTTGCCGAGGCGATCCAGAGCGCCCTGACCGCGGCTGGCGTGAAGGGAAAGAACGTGGTGACTGCCGTGGGCGGTCGCGATGTGATCATCAAGAAGATCCAGATCGAGCGCGTGAAGGAAGCCCAGGCGCGCGAGCTGATGCGCTGGGAGGCCGAGCAGCACGTCCCATTCGACATGGAGTCCGTCGAGCTGGACTTCCAGATCCTCGATCCCGACGCCGACGGCGTGGAGATGAGCGTCCTGCTCGTCGCCGCCAAGCGCGAGCTGATCGATGCGAAGATGCGTATCCTCACAGACGCCGGCATCGACGGCGGCATGGTGGACGTGGATGCGTTCGCCCTGCACAACGCCTTCGAGCTGAACCACCCCAATGCCATGCAGGGCATCGTGGCGCTCGTGAACATGGGCCACGAGGTCACCAACATCAACATCCTCGACGAGGGCATCCCGATCCTGACGCGCGATCTCGCCGTCGGCACTCGGCGCTTTCGCGAGGATCTGCAGCGTGAGCGCGGCGTCTCGGCCGACGAGGCCCAGCGACTGCTGCAGGGATACGACCGCTCGCCGCACCTGGATGCGGTGCTCGAGGGACGCGGCGAGGAAGTCGCCGTGGGCATCGAGCGCGCCGCGGCATTCCTGGCTACCTCCTCCCGGAACGGAGGCCAGGTGCGCGCCGTGTACACCTGCGGTGGTGGGTCGAGAATTCCCGGCCTGAACACTGTGCTCGCCGACCGGCTGCGCCTCTCGGTGCAGCAGGCCAACCCCCTGGCCAACCTGCGAATCCGTGACGGAGCGATGGACAGTCTCGTCACGGATGAGGTCGCACCGCTCCTGATGCTTCCCATCGGGTTGGCGTTGCGAAAGGTCGCTTGAGCCGAGGCGCGCGATGATCGAGATCAATCTGCTCCCTGGCACCGGCCGCAAGAAGGTGAAGCGCAGCGGCGGCGGTGGTGGCGGTGGAGGTGGAGGTGGAGGACTAACGCTCCCGAAGATCGACTTCGGCGCCATGTTCGCGAGAATCCGCGAACGGGTGACGGAGCCGTGGCTCATTGGCGGCGTTGTGACGACCGCCATGGTGCTGGCGGTGGTTGCCGGGATGTACGTGCTGCAGGCACGACGCGCGGCCAAGGTCGAGGAGGCCACGCAGAAGGCGGTGCAGGACTCCACGCGTTACGCCGCCGTCCTCAAGGAACGCGAGAAGGCCGAAGCGAAGCGTGACACGGTGCTGCGGTCGCTGAATCTCATTCGTGCCATTGACGACGACCGCTTCATCTGGCCGCACGTGATGGACGAGGTGAGCCGTGCGCTCCCGCCGTATACCTGGCTCGTGTCGCTCACGTACAGCGGCCCGGGCCAGGCACAGCAGGCGGTGAGCACGTTGCCTTCCCCGCCCACCTCGGATGGTGCAGGTGGACACAAGCGTCGTTACGTGCAGACGGCGATCCCGCGCGACACCGTCCGCTTGCATCTCATCGGCAACACCGTCGACATCCAGGCCCTCACGCGCTTCATGACGCAGCTCGAGTCGTCGCCCTACTTCGACCAGGTGCAGCTGGGCAAGTCGGAGCGGGCCAACGACAACGGCAAGGAAGTCACGCAGTTCCAGCTCGACATGCTGTATAACCGCCCGGATGCGGCCCTCGTGCGCCGCGTCCCGCTGGCCGTGTCGGTGAGGTAGCCCATGGGACTCATGCCGGTCACCAAGCGCGATCAGCAGATGGCCATCATGGCGTTGCTGTCCATCGTGCTCGCCGTCCTCTATTACTACTACCTCTGGGATCCCAAGCGGATCGAGCTCGACGCGACCCAGGCCCACGTGGACTCGGTCGTCGTGCTCAATCAGCGCGCCAAATCCGAGCTCGCGCAGGGCAAGACGCAGGAGCTCAAGGCCGAAGCCGATCGGCTCACCGCCGATCTCGAAGTGATGCGCCGCCTCGTCCCCACCGGGAACGAGGTGCCGGCGTTGCTCGAGCAGGTCTCGACCGCGGCACGCCGCGTCGGGCTCGACATCGCGGACGTGCAGCCGCTGCCACTGCTCCAGGGCGATCAGTACGACGCATACAAGTACCGTCTGAGCATGCGCGGCGACTATCACCAGATCGCCGTCCTCCTCCAGAACATCGGATCGCTCCAGCGCATCGTCGCGCCGATCAATCTCACGCTCGCCCCCACGGGCGCCGGGCCGAACGTCCGGAAGGGCGCTCGGATGCAGCAGCTCGAGGCGCGATTCGAGATCCAGACGTACGTCGCGCGCAACGTGCCGTCCGCGGCGCCGAAGACCGTCCGTGCCGGCGCACCGCCGGCCGCTCCGGGAGAGAGAGAGTGAGCCCGCGTCCCGTCGTCGCCGCCGTCGCGGCCATCCTGCTCGCCGCCACACACGCGAGCGCGCAGAGCATTCCCAACATCAACGCCCCCAAGCAGGCCGCGCAGCGTGCGGTGGCCGCCGAGAATGCGCAGCTGTCCGCGCAGACCGGCCAGGTTGTGCCCACGAGAGCAGCCGCCGCACCTGCGCCCGCGCCAGCCGCACCCATCTCGGGTCCGGCGGCCGGCGCAGCCGGACTCGCGGCCAGTGCACGTCGCACCGGCCCCGGGCTCCCAGCCATGCAGCCGGCGCAGATCCTTCCGCAGGTCACTCGCGAAGTCTTCATGTACGACGCGGGCGGACGGCGCGATCCGTTCTTCTCGCTCATCCTCACCGAAGACCTGCGTCCGTTGCTCTCCGACCTCAAGCTCGTCGGGGTCCTGTACGACGCAACGCAACGTCGAAGCGTGGCCATCTTCCGCGATGTGCTGACCAACGCGCAGTACCGCGTCGGCACGGGAATGCCGCTTGGCCGCATGCGTGTCGCTCAGATCAAGCCGCGTGGCGTGATCTTCACGATCGATGAGTTCGGGCTCAGCCGCCAGGACTCCCTGATGCTGCAAGACAACGATAGAGCGAGGATTAAATGAAGTCAGTCCAGGCGGTCCTCATTGCAGCGGTCATCGCGGTCGGGCCGAGTACTCGACTGGCGTCCGCCCGCCCGGCGGCCGAGGGAGTGGTCACCGCTCTCAGCGTAATCCCCGCGTCCGGCAAGGCCGAGATGGTGATCGGCGTCGGCGGCTCGGTGAAGGTGAGCGAGTTCACGCTCAAGTCGCCGGATCGCGTCGTCATCGACATCGACGGCGCGTCGCTCGGTTTCCCACCTATCCCGTATGACCGCGCAGCGCGCGGTGGCGTGACCGACATCCGCTACTCGCAGTTCCGGAAGGGCACCGTACGCGTCGTGATGTACCTGGACAAGGAGCGCTCCTACCGCGTGTGGCGCACCGTCGGCCTGGTGCACGTCGCCGTGGAGACCGACTCCGGCGCGCAGTTCGCCGCCTGGAAGGTCGGTGGAAACACGACGGTGACGGTCGCCTCGGGTCCCGATCGTCTCGCCGCCAGGCTCGCATCCTCCAGGCCCGCGACCGACAAAGCGGCTCCGGCGCCAAGCAAACCAGCGCCGAGCGCGCCACCAACGCAGTCGACGGCCGCCGCCGCCGAGAAGCCGACGCCCACCGTGGAGCGACCTGCCCCGGTCAAGACCGCCGCGGACGCACAGGCCACACCGACGACGCTGGCCTCGAACCCGGCGGACCGCGCTGCACCCGCGAACCGGGCCGAAAACCTGGACGAGCGTCCCCTGCACGTCACGCAACAGTCGCAACAGCGCTCGCAGCAGCCACGCATCACCGTCACCTATCAGGGCAGCGACATCCGCGACGTGCTCGCGGCTTTCGCCGCATTCTCCGGCCGCACCATCATTCCCAGCGCCTCGGTCGGCGCGGTGAAGGTCGATGCCGAGATCCGCGATCAACCCTGGGACGTCGCACTCCAGGCGATCCTCAGCTCGCAGGGCCTGGCCGCGACCGAAGACGCGAACGGCATCATCATCGTGGACACCCAGGAGCGGGTCGCGATGCGGATGCAGACCGAGCCGCTGATGACGCGCATCGTGCGCTTGAACTACCAGCGCGCGACCGCGGTAGCCTCGCAGATCCAGCAGCGCCTGCTCCAGTGCATTCCGCCCGAGCGCCAGGGTGCGTCGGCGCCCGCCGCGGGGCAGCCCCCCGTGGCCGGACCACCTCCGGCGCAGCCGACGCTCGGCGGCGGCGGATCCTCGACCACCACGAGCAGCGGGCAGGACGTCTGCCGCGGCCGCGGCAGTGTGTCGGCGGACGAAGTCACCAACAGCATCAGCGTCACGGCGCCTGTCAGCGTCGTGGACGACCTCGTGCTCTTCGCGGAGACGCTCGACCTCCGTCAGCCGCAGGTGAACATCAAGGCCAAGATCGTGCTGGTGAATCGCACGGACCTGGATGCGTTGGGCCTTCGCTACGACCTCGGCTCGCGCAATCAGTTCTTCAGCACCCTCGTCCAGCGCACCGACAGCACCGGCAGGGTCGGCAGCCCGGCCGATCCACCGCGCGTCGTCCTCGGCGGCAACACGGTCTCGGCGATCGCGAACGCGTCCGGCTCGGTGCCGGGTGCCGCGCTGCGCCTCATCTATTCCACGGCGCTTGGCAACTTCGACTTCACCACCTTCCTCGACGCGTTGCAGGAAGTGTCGCTGCTCGACGTGCAGGCCGAGCCGAGCGTGACGATCCTGAACAACCGCACGGCGGAGCTGGTGTCCGGCTCGCAGGTCCCCTTTGTCCCGACCGCTGGTGGGGCGGGAACGTCGCTCACCGGCCCAATCGCCGTCGAGCGCGTCCAGACCGGTGTCACGCTTCGCGTGACGCCCAGCGTGACGAACAACCGTCAGATCATGATGCGTGTCGAGACGGTGAACTCCGGTGCCACCTTTGGTCCCAACGGCGTGCTGATCGACAACAACAGCAGCCGCTCGGAGCTCCTGGTGCCCGATGGCCAGACCGTCGTCATCGGCGGCCTGACCCAGACCACGGTACAGCTCTCGAAGTCCGGCCTTCCCCTGCTCGTCGATCTACCGCTCATCGGTCGTCTTTTCGGTGTCACTTCGCGGACAGAGACCCGTCGCGACCTGCTGATCCTCATCACGCCCCACATCATCGATGAAGGTCAGCAGTCCCCTGAGGCGGTGCGGCGCTAGCCGCTCCGTGGAGCCATCATGAACCTTCTCCGTCATTCCGCGCGGCTCGCCGCGCTCGTGCTCGGTGGCGCGCTCATCATGAGCTGCGACACCCGACTTCCGACCCAGCCGCCCCTTCCGACGGGGCCGGCGACCGACGTCACGGCGCCCACCCTCAGCTTCGCGCTGACGGGGGGCACCAACAACACGGTCGATCTCGACAAGGCCGTGAGCGTCGTCGTCACGGCCACCGACAACGTCGGCGTGCAGGCGCTCAACACCACGATGAATCTCGGCGCCTCGATCCTGAAGGCGGATACCTCGGTCTATGTCCCGACGGTCGGGACCGCGGTGCGTACCATTCCGGTGCCGCTCAGCGGTCTCAAGGCGGGCGACAAGATCACGATCCGCTCCACCGCCGGTGACGCGTCCACGAACTTCAAGACGGACTCGATCATCATCACGGTGAACGACACCACCACGCCGAAGGTGACGCTCTATTCGTCGAAGTCCGGTCGGTTGACCAAGGGCGGCGACACCCTCGACGTGACCGTCGCGGCCACCGACAGCGCGGGCATCCAGTACGTGGGATACCGCGTGCTGCGCCTGCGCACCCCGATCGACACGGTAGTGGTTCGCGCGGAGAGCACGTTCGTGCCCGCGGGCAGGAACCCGACGAACTTCGCGCCAGGCGCGTACGGCTGGGTGCTGCCCGACACACTCCTGACCGGCAACTACACGATCGTCGGCTTTGCGAAGGACGGGTCGGGCCTCACCACGCGCCCCGGTCCGACGCTGCAGTTCACGGTGATCGACGGCAAGAAGCCGACGCTCACCTTCATCACGCCGTCGCCGACGTCCAAGCTGAACATCGGGGACTCGCTCCTGGTGACGGCGCGGATTCAGGACAACATCGCCCTTTCCACAGTGACCTTCAAAGGCGTGACGGCGCGCGGTAGTGCCGCACTTGGCACGGCCGATACGGTACAGCGCTACTCGCCAGTGACGGCCCCGCAGACGGGCGTCTTCGTCGCCGGTCTGCGCGACACCACGATCAGCCGCTACCTCAAGGTCGTTCAGCCGGTCGACAGCACCGCTGATTCGCTGTGGGTGTATGCCTACACGCGCGACGCGTCGGGGAATGCCGACACCTCGCTCATCATCATCCAGCTGGTCACAGGACCCAGGGTCACCTTCCTGGCGCCCGTGAAGGGTGACAGCGCGACGGCGGCCGCCGGCCTCACCGTGACGTTGAACGCGACGCATCCCAACGGCGTGGCCAAGCTCGGCTTCCGCATGCAGGGCGCGTCCAGCTGGGTCAACCCGCTCGACACGACCGTCGTATGGACTTATGGCTCGCCGAGCAAGGACGTGACCGTGTCGGCGACGATCCAGATCCCGGCCAACGCGCCGGCGGGCAGCATCATCACCATCACGCCGATCTCGCAGGATGCGAGCGGTCAGGCCGGCTCCTCGACACCGGTGTTCATCGCCGTGCGCAACGGTGCCGCGCCGCCGCCACGCGTCTATCAGACGATCCCGCCGCGTCTCGAGCTCGCCGACTCGCTCAGCGTGACGGCCGTCGGCAACGGCATCACCTTCGTTGGCTTCGAGCTGCGCGACGCGTCGAACGTCGTCGTCAAGCGCGACAGCTTCCCGCAGGCCTCTCCGTACCCGTCCACGGCCGTCGTCGGGCTGCCGTTGAACCTCACGGCCAGCTCGCAGGGCAAGACCGTCGCTGTCGTCACCTTCGCCTATGACCTGGGCGGACGCGTCGGCTACTCGCTGCCCGCCAACGTCACCTCGCCGCAGCAGAGCGCGGCGCTGGCGAAGGTCGACTCCTCGCTCATCGTGTATGGCCACACCTACCCGCTGCCGGCGAGCCGGTCGGGTACCATCGCCGATGTCGTGGTCGACCAGTCACGTGGAAATGTCTTCGCCTCGAACATCACCGCCAACCGGATCGAGGTCTGGCAGCAGTCGGCCAAGACCTTCGACGCGAATGGCATCTTCGTCGGCTCGCAGCCGTGGGGCATGACGTTGTCCCGCACCGCGGCGGCGAAGGACACGATGTACGTCGCCAACTCGGGCGGCACCAACCTGAGCCGCGTGTACATCGGTGCGGCCGCGCCCTCCGGCATGAAGGAGGACCTGAACAACCGCATCCTCACACGCATCTCGCTGCTCTACAAGGTCAGCGAGCAGATTGACCAGCAGACCGGCAAGATCCGCCTCACGCTCACCGGCCCGATCCTCTTCTCGGATCGTCCGCAGTACGTGCAGCAGAGCCAGGCGGGACGCATCTATCTCTCCACTCGGCCCACGTCGGCCGCCTCGGCCGGCACGGTCCGCTACCTCGATCCCGCCGCCCAGGCGCCCGACCAGCGCTTCATCCTGGCGTTCGCCACGGCCGGCGCGGACGCGAACTCCTACCTCATCGCCAACATCGACGACGCGTCCGTGACGCCTGCGCCGGCGAACACAACGCAGAGCGACGTGCTCACTCTCTGCGACCATCCGACGGGGACCACCGCCAATGCGACGTGCGCGAGCAGCAACGGCGGCATCGCCGCCACTGTCTCCGCGCTCCGGTCGGCCGTACCGACATCGGACATCGATGCGCAGGTGAACCTGAACGAGGCGTCGCTGGGTCTCACGGACACGACGTACGCCGCATCGAGCGCCGATGGAAACTGGATCGCCTTCGGTGAAGGCCACAAGACTCCGTACGCCCGCGTCTTCCTGCTGAAGGACGACGGCAGCGTGCCGGACCGCTACTCGTACGCGTCGCCCAGCCTCAACGTCGCTGACCTGGTGAACAACGCCTCCGACCAGCTGTTCGGCCTCGCGCTCGACAAGTTCGGCAAGTCGCTGGCGGTCCACGGTAACAATTCCTACTTCGCCTCGGTGACGCAGCCGTTCACGCAGCGACTGCAGGGCACGGCGTCCACCTTCCCCCAGGGGGCGGGCATCACCTTCCACCCGGATGCGGACGGCAACAACACCCCGACCGCGTCGCGGCTCGCCTTCGTCGCCTCGAACAATGGACAGGTGGACCTGGTGGACGTGGCCTATTTCACCAGCCGTGGAACGCTCACGACGAAGCTGAACCTCACCGGACCGCTCCGCGCGTCGCTGCCCTTCCCGGGCGACGATCCGTCGATCGTGCTCAAGCTGTTCGGTGTCTCAGCCAAGGGACTCGTCGTGATCGACGTGACCGCAACCGACATCAAGCCCGGACCGTGACCAGCGGACTGACCTTGGTGTAGCTTTGGCATAGCAGCGAGCCCGGCACGGTGCCGGGCT
>JALYXJ010000091.1 GCA_030947165.1 Gemmatimonadota bacterium | reverse complement strand
GCTCTTCACCCAGATCCGTCCGCCGTGCGCCTCCGCCACCAGCTTGCAGAAGGCGAGCCCGAGACCGGAGCTCCGCACGCGGGGGATGTGCGGCGTCTTGACCTGCTCGAACTTGCGGAAGATGAGCTCGTGGTATTCGGTCGGAATCCCTACTCCGTCGTCGGCCACGGTGAACAGCGTGCCATCGCTCTCTCGGCGCGCCCCAAGTGTGAGCGTCACCGAGCGCGCGGAATGCGACAGCGCGTTCTGAATGAGGTTGCTGAACACCCGCTTGAGCAGCGCATGGTCGGCCTCGATCACGGGCGCGTCGTCGGACCGGTCCACCACTGCGGTCGCACGCTCCTGCTGGAAGCGGATGTCCCACTCGTGCTTCACTTCGGCGAGCAGCGCACCGGGTGCGAGGGGAGCCAGGTGAAGCGAGAGCCGCGACTCCTCGAGGCGCGCCACTTCCAGCAGATCCTCGATCAGACCGAGCAGGTCCTCGGCGCGACTCTCGGCATCACCGAGCGCGCCGCGCTGGTCCCCGGTGAGCGGGCCGAAGTCGCCGTCGATCATCATCTCCATCGCGCCGATGATCGAGGTGAGGGGTGTCTTGAGGTCGTGCACGATCATCTTCATGAGATCGTCGCGGACCTTCTCGAGCTCCTTCTGCTTGCGGAGGCTTTCCTCCAGCGCGTCGGTCGCGGCCTTGAGCTTGAGCAGCGAGCGCACGCGCGCGCCCAGCACGAGCCGGTTGTGCGGCTTCGTGAGGAAATCGTCGCCGCCGGCCTCGATCGCCTTGACGCGATCGGTGGTGTCGTTGAGCGCCGTCACGAAGATGACGGGGATGCGAGCCGTGCGAGGATCGCGCTTGATCCGGCGACACACCTCGAACCCGGTGGAGCGATCGTCCACCCCCAGCTCTCCCGCCGGCATGGAGACGTCGAGGATGCAGAGATCCGGCTTCTGCTCGAAGCACGCCGCCACTGCCGACGGCCCGTCCGACGCCGCGATGGCGCGGAAGCCGAGCACGTGGAGCTGGTCGAACAACAGCTCCACGTTCGCCGGCACATCGTCGGCGACGAGTATGAGCGGAGCGTCCGACGGTGGGGGGACGAGCTCGGTCATGCGGTCATGGTCGGACGGTGAGCCCTACGCTGAGGGTCCAGGCACTCTCGCGGATCGGCGTGGCGCTCGAGTTGCGAGTCGAGTGAATACCCGCAATGTCGATGGCGGCGCGACCACGCGCGAGAAGTGAGCCCGTGCCGAAAGAATAGCTCTTTTCGGAGACGTCGCCGCCGCCGGGGATCCCGAACGGGAGGGTGCGCCAGCGGCCTCCGGCCCGCAACTGCAGGCTGCTCCCCATGAACCGAGGTCCAAGCACGTCCGCGCCCACGCTGGTGTCCCAGCTGTCGGTGATGGGAAGGGTGGCCGACCCGAGGCCGCGCATGTTGGTCCATTTGTCGTACGCCGAGCGCACGGCGATGCTCGTGCCGCGAATGCCGAGGTACGCGGCGCTGAGCGCGAGGCGATCTGGGACGTGCGCCTGCCCGAGCGTGGCGTTGCCGCTCTTGAGCGAGAGGGAGCCGCCGCGCCGATACGACGCCGCGAGGACCCCGAAAGTGCCGGTGTAGATCTCCGCACCCGCCGATAGCGCGTTGCCCACGTACGTGACCGTGGAAGAGTCCACCGCGGGCGCGTAGCGGGTGCTGTCGTCGAAATGGGTGCTGTCGGAGAGCCGGTTGTCGCCGGTGATCACGTGGCCGGCCACGCCGAGATGCAGCCACGAGGCGGGCATCCAGGCGAGCGACACGCGGATGTCGCCGATCGCGCCGTCGCTCGCGAAGATGTTCGTCGACGTGAGCCTGGTGCCAGAGACGACCTGCGACCCGCGTGAGACGGTCTGGAAGCTCCGGTCGAGCAGATTGGTCACACTGATGCCCGCCATCACCGTGGCCGTGATGGGGATCGACGCGACCGCCAGCGGGTAACGCGCGATCGTGGTCTTTTCCGACGAGGACCCGGACGTGAGCGTCCGGAACTCGGGCTCCAGCTGGATATAGAGCGCCGAGCCCCCGAGGTTGAGGATCGCGGACGGGTTCGACGCGGACAGCGGATCGATCTCCGCGAGCGCGCCGCCGGTGCCGAGCGTGCGTGTGCTCAGGTAACCGGTCGGATAGCCGAAGCCCTGCGTGCTCAGCGTGCCCTGCGCGGACGCGAGCGCGGGCATGCCGAACAGCGCGGCGGCAAGAAGAGGGCGCAAGTTGATTCGCATCGTCACGGAATTCCGAAGCCGCGGCGCGGCACGTAGGTGATACGGAGGCTCGGACGCGACGCGACCGGCCCGAGCGTCGACGAGAAGTCCAGCTCACCAGGCGACGAGCCCTCCTGCACCACCCGCAGCCCGAGCGCGCGGGTCGATTTGGACGCGTCGACGGACCGCCACGCCCGCACGATGTTCACGATCTCCAGTGTGCGCGGCCCCGACGACGACGGCATCAGTTGCAGCGTGTCCACGGGCCACAGCCCCGGAGGTGCGAGGAACTGCGACGCGGTGAACGGGTCGGTGATGGCCGGCCCGGCCGTGACCGCCAGCGTCACCACCGTCAGGGTGTCCTGCCCGCCACCCGTGGACCGGGACAGCATCTGCGTGAGCTGGAGCGACGCCCGGATCACCTGCACCGAGTCGATCACGATCGGCGGAACGTTGAAGCGCATGTAGGTGCGCGCCCCAGCCAGCCCGCCGAGCGCAAGCACGGTGTTCGGCGGTGACGGGAGCGCTCCCGACGCGACGAGCCGATACATCAGGAGCGAGGCGGCCACGGCGGCGTCGCTGGCCGGCGTCGTCGAGAGGAGCAACACCGTGTCCGGCGCCACGGTGGTGTCGGCGGAGACCCGGAAACGAACGCGCGGCGAGAACGTCGTCCCGCTGATGCGCAGCGTGGCGGAC
>JALYXJ010000071.1 GCA_030947165.1 Gemmatimonadota bacterium | reverse complement strand
GATCTCGGTGCCCCTCATCGTGATCGTCTTGGCGCCGCGGAAGGCAACGACGCCACGGGGCGCGTCGCGCAGCGCAGAGACCGCGATGCGCGTCTCCACCGGCTTGTAGCCCGGCTTGTCCTTCTTCGACGTGTCCGCCTTCGCGATCGAATCGACCCGCGCGATGCTGTCCTTCTTTGCCGGATCGGCGCGCAGCGCCGTCTTGAGCCGCTCGACCGCCTTGAGCGAATCCTCCACGACCTTCGCGCGGTCGAGATCGTACGTCCACAGGGCATTGCCGAGTGACCACATCACCTTGCGGCCGTCGGCGCTCCAGGTGGGGAACTCGCCGCCGATCTCGTTCAGCTTCCTTACCGGCACGCTCGCCGCCGACGGATCCACGACGGACACGGTGGGAGCCGTCGCGCCGATCTCGGGAATCGTGATCGTGTACAGATTCATGTTGACCATCGCGATCGCCTTGTCGCCCTTCGGCGCCATGATCACGAGGTCGGCCGGCGGCGGCTGGGGCGGCGTCGGCTCGGCCTGGTCGTCGCCGAGGTGGGTGTGAGCCTCGATGAGCGCCGGCCGCGACGCGCGTCCGCCGACGAATTGTCTGGCGACCTGTTGATCCAGACCGGCATCGAGCGTCAGATCCATGCCGCTCCCCGCGCCCGGCGGCAGCGGGCCCGTCACCTTGAGGTGCGTCTTGAGATCGGTGCCGTCCCAGCGGAACGACACGAGCCCCTCACGCCCGTACGCGTAGATGCGATCGGGATTCGTGGTGAAATGCGCGTTGCCCATCCCGCTTGCGGGCATGATGCTGGTCACCGTGCCGCCGGTTGCTGGGAGCCAGACGAATTCCGCCGCGACCGGCCCGAAGAACGCCGCGCCGGCCTCCTGCATCTCGCGCGCGGCCGCGCGCACGCCGACAATGCGATCCCCCGCCGGCGACCACGCGAGGTCGCCGTACAGCCCGGAGCCGGTGAGCGCCTGGGTGGTCCACCCACTCCTGCCGAGCGTGGCGCGCTGGATCGTGCCGCCCTTCGCGTCGTTCCAGGTGGTGTACGCGATCGATCGGGAATCGGGCGACCACACTGGCCCGAACTCGCCCACATCGCTCGTGCTCACGCGTTGCGGCGCGCCAGTCGGCAGGTCGACGACGTACACGCGATCGAGCGAGGAGAAGGCCAGCTTCTTTCCATCGGGCGAGGGCGCGATATCGCGGATCTGATGCGCCTTGAAGGACGCCGCCGTATCGACGCGATACGCGAACTTCACCTCCGGTCCCATCTCGAGATCGACCTTCGCCTCGAAGGGAATCTTCGTCGGTGCGCTCTTGTCCACCGGCACCCGCCAGATCTCACCGCCGTATGACACGACGATCGCCTTGCTGTCCGGGGTGAACGCGTATCCCGGATACGCATCCATCGGTGCGCGTGACTCGGTCTCGTCGCGCTGCACGGGATAGGCGAGCCAATCCTCCTGCTGCGTGTCGAGGTTGCGGAGCCGCAGGCCCGTCTTCGTCTCGAAGCGCGACGCGTAGACCAGATACTTGCCGTCGGGCGAGAGCGCCGGACGGAACGCCGAGCCGAAGCGCTTGGACATTTGCGACGTACGCCCGGTCTCGCGGTCGAACACGTACAGCTGGTACTGCGGCCCCACCGCGTTGTACTGCCAGTCCCCCTGCCGCGCGGCGTACCAGATGTAGCGCGGATCATGACCGAAGGTGGCGCCGAGCATCTTCGTCGTCGGCGTGATGGCGGGGGTAGCCGTGATCTGCACGCCCTTGCCGCCGTCGACGTGGAACATCCACAGCTTGGCCGTGCCGAAGGTGCCACCCGACCGCGACACGACGACGTACTTCCCGTCGGGCGACCACGCCGGCGACACGTACATGTTCACAGTGCCCGCGGTGAGCGCGGTCGTGTCCGTGCCATCCGCATTCATCGTCCAGACATTCTCGGCGCCCGAGCGATCCGACACGAAGGCGATCTTCTTTCCATCGGGCGAGAAGCGCGGTTGCGCGTCGTACGCCATGCCATGCGTGAGACGTGTCGCCTTTCCGCCGGTGATGGGCAGCGAATAGAGATCGCCCAGCAGATCGAACACGAGCGTCTTCCCATCGGGAGCGACGTCGAGCGAGATCCACGTTCCTCTCGTCGTGGTGAAGGAGTGGGTGCGCGCTGTCTTGAGCGGCAGTCCCGCCGTCGGCGGCTTGGGCGTGGCGCCGGGCGCATCCTGTGCGGCGAGCGGAGACGACGCGGCGACCACCGCGGCGACCGAGGCGAAGGAGAGGAGACGGAGACGCATGGGGACGTTGGGGAGAGGACGGCGGCCGCCTGATGGGACGGCCGCCGTGGGGAAGAAATGGCGCCACTGCTATTCTACAGATCGAGCGCGGAAGGGAAAGATGTCACCGGCGAATCGCCAGATGCTCGCGACCCGTGGATAGGCGGGGGTGAACGCCGGGACAGACTGTCGGCGCGGGTCGTGTCCGGATGCTGGGCCCGACAGGGCGGCGCGATGCCGAGCGCGCAGACGAAGAGAAATGCCCGTACGATTTTCGCGCGCACCCTCCATCCTGCTACCGTCACCACCTCGTGCCCGCGTGTCGCGCGGTGTGGGTACACACGTAGTCATACCTACCGCGTACGCGTTCGCAACGGTCATCGCCGGCGCCGCACTGCCGCAACGATCGTCGGGCGCGGCCACCACGGCGCCTACCGCTCCATTGCGAGCGCCGCTGCGAGTTGCGCGAAGGGGACGAGCGGGAGCGTGATCATCCCCTCGCCCGCGGCGGCCGAAAGCAGCACCCCGCCGACCATTATGCCGACCGACGTCAGCGCGCTCAGGGCCACATCGCCGCGGCCGCGCGCCCCGAAGTGTGTCCCGACCGCCAGCCCGATCGATTCGCCGAGCCCGAACCCGAGCAGCGCCGGGCCCAATTGGCAGAGCTCTCCATGACAGCCCGCGGCCGCCTGGGCGCCGATCATCGTGCCGGCGAGCGCACCACCCGCTCCCCCGACCAGGCCCCCGATGATGCCACTCACCGCATTGATCTCGGGTGGGCGCTCGGTCGTGTCACGACGCCCTGCCGTGCTCGGCTCGAATCGAGTCGACAGCTCCAGCCGTTGCACGCCCGTCGGCGCGCGATACTGCGCTCCACTCGGCGCGGCCAGCCCGGTTGCCAGGACGATGCTCGCGATTGCCGTTGAGCTCTTCATGAATGCCTCCGTGAATTTCGACCCTGACCGGATCACCACTCCCGATTGGTGTGGCTCCGACTGGACACGCGAGAATTCCCGGAGAATCGGCTCAGCGCGGCCAAGGCGGCTGTCGCCCTGTGCGGCCGGGGCGGTGCTCCAGCCGCCATTTCGCCTTGCGCGAAACCCCGCCCGACTCATAGGGTATAGGGTGTCCCGGCCATCAGTCCCAGCCTGGGCGGCATCTGTGGGATCGGCAACGAGGGAGGCACCAAATGACCAGGACAGACCGCGCGTGGCGCGCTGGAGTCGTCATCCTCGCCGCAGCAGTCGGCGTCATCGGTGCGTCATCCGGCGCCGCCGCCCAGATACGCCGCCAGGGCGTGCAGGCGGCGCAGCCGGCCGCGCAAACCCCGCCCCCGCGTCGCGCCGCGCCACTGCCCGTATATCCGAGCGGCAGCGGAATGCGGATCGGCTACGCCGGCGAACGGAACCAGGGAGCCTTCCAGGCCCAGGGACAGTTCCGCCAGCATCGCCTCCAGCAGCGATTCGTCCCGCCAGTGGTCTATTACCCGGTGCCCAGCTACGGCTACGGGTCCAGCTACGGCTACGGGTACGGATATGCGCCAACCGGCTGCGGCGCCTCGGTTTGCGATGTGAACGGCAACCCGGTCATGCGGGGTTTCGACGAGCCGGGACAGAATCAGATGCTCTCGCGGGCGACGGTGCCCGATCTCAGCGGCTCGCCGTATGTCGCGCTCGAGGGTGGCGTGATCTTCGTGGACTTCGGCAACGGTGACCGCCGCAACGTCATCGCCTGCGCGCAGCAAGCAGCGGCCGCGACCCCCGACGGCCAGCCCCGCACGATCTTCTACACGCCACAGGCCGATGGGCTGATCCTGCGTGCCGGTTCGCGTGGACGCGTGATCGGCACCCCACCCGCCGGAGCGCTGATGTGCTACGGACTGGACCAGTACGGTCGAGTGGCGCTCGCGTACTGATCCGAGACGCTATCCGGCGGTACTGCAGGGAAAGAGGGCGG
>JALYXJ010000065.1 GCA_030947165.1 Gemmatimonadota bacterium | reverse complement strand
GTCCTGCAGCTCGCGCAGCTGACGCTCTGCAGCGTCGACGGCGGCGCGGGCCTCGGCCACGAGGCGACGCACTTCGTTCTCCGCGTTCTGATGGTGCGCCAGCTCGGTGTCCGCCTGCTGCAGCTCCGCCTCAACCCGCGTGCGCTCGACGGCCGCGAGCTCGCGCTCGGCCGTGATCCTGGTGCCCGTCTCCTCCCCGGCGGTCGCTTCGGCTTCGGCTCGCTGACGGCGCGCCGAGGTGTTGCGCTGGCGCTCGTTCGCCACCGCCATCTCCCCGCGAATGCGCTGCACCTGCTCGCGCTGCGCACTCACGAGGCGCGACAGCTCGTTGCGCTGTGCCTCCGCAGCGGCTCGCGCGCCCTGCGCGGTATCACGCGCTGCTTCGGCCTCCAGCGTGCCTGCTTCGGCCGCCGGCAGCAGCTCCCGCAGCTCGACGACGCGCATCTGCAGCCGCGCGAGCTCTTCGCGCCACGCTTCCATGCTGCGCGCCGCCAGCGACAACTCCACCGTGAATCGCCGGGACGTGATCTCGGTGTGGCGTTCGGCGCGCTTGCGCTGCCTGGCCAGACTTCTCACCTGGCTGGACACCTCGTTGATCAGGTCATCGAGGCGCTGCAGGTCGCCGGTGGTCTCCTCGAGCCGGCGCTCGGTGGTGCGGCGCCGGTCGCGGTAGAGGCCCACTCCCGCCGCCTCCTCGAACAGCTCGCGGCGATCGTCGGCGCGGTCGGAGAGCAGGGCGTCGATCATCCTGCTCTCGATCACCACGCCGGTGCCGGACCCGAGTCCGGTGCCACGTAACAAGTCGGAGATGTCGCGCAGCCGACAGGGCGCACGATTCAGGAAGTAGTCACTGTCCCCGGAGCGCGAGAGGCGCCGCGTGATGACCACCTCCTTGAACGGCACGGGCAGGATGCCCTCGTCGTTCGAGAAGTGGAGCGACACCTCAGCGACGTTCACGGCGCGACGCGCCGACGAGCCCTGAAAGATCACCTCGTCCATCTTGGCGCCGCGCATGAGGCGGGCGCGCTGCTCGCCAAGGACCCAGCGGACCGCGTCGGAGACGTTGGACTTGCCGCAGCCATTCGGCCCGACGATGGCCGTCACTCCCGGTTCGAAGACGAGCTGGGTGGCATCGGCGAACGACTTGAATCCATGCAGCTCGAGTTTGGTCAGCCTCACTGAAACACTCTCCCGATTCGATACACCAGCGTCGGCTTGAGGCCCGCCTTGCGCACGGCGGGCACGGCGAGAGCCGCCTGTTGCGGGCTCTCGAACGCGCCGAAATAGAGATTCGCTGCGCCGTTTGGCTGGCGCAGCGCGTATACCGGTTGTGCCTGCGCCGCGGCGCGACGCTGCAGCCGCGCCGTCACCTCGGCAGCCGGAACGTCCGACTCCACGAGGAACGCGTACGGCAAGGCCACGACGGTGCCGGCGCCCGGACCGATGATGCGTCGCGCGCGCAGGTCCGCGAGCAGGGAGTCCGCGCCGCGGCGCGCGGGATAGGCCCCCGACACCACGTCGAACAACCGGCTTCGCAGACTGAGCGAATACGTGGTGGCCGGCAGCGCCCGGAACTGCCGCTGCAGATCCATGATCGCCCCCGCCAGCCCGGTGGTGCTCTCGAGCACGACGGCGTACGCCGCGGCGCCCGCCGAGTCCACGGAGTTCACGGGCAGCAGCACGGGGAAGGAGTCGCGGGCCACGGCGAGATTCGCAATCTGCGCCGCGCTGTCACGCGCCAGGCCGTCGCGACGCAGGCTGTCGGCGCGAGCCGCGCTGTCGGTCTCGAGCGACCCGGCCGTCACCGCGGTCGCCGTCGGCGACGTCGCGGCCACGCCGTGCCATGTTCGCGGCTCGCTGGCGAACGGCCGGCGCGCAAACCAGTAGCCGGCGCCAGCGAGAAAGAGCGTGAGCACCACACCGGCCGCCCATCCGGCCAGACGCCGACTCTGACGCGGCGTGACAAGCACCGGCGGCGGTGGCAGCGGCGCGATCTCCTCCTCGGCGTCCACGACGGCCACCGTCATGGGCGCGGAGCTCCGCTCGCGCACCCACGCCAGCGACTGCGCGACGGGCAGTTCGCCCGGTACCTCATCCCCCACGAGCACCGCGCCATCGCTCACGTCCACGAGCTGGCGCAGATGCGGCGCGGACGCCGGCACAGCCAGCACGAGCAACGCGCCCACCTCGCGAAAGCCCGCGGCGAGACGCTTCCAGCGCGGGTGCCGGAACAGCTCCTCATAGTCGATCGGGCTCGTGCCGCTCGGCATGATGAACAGCTCGCCCGGCTCGTTGACCTGATACGCCACGCGATTGAGCGACACGCCGTACAGGAAGCTGTCGACGAGCCCATGCGGATCCTCCGCCTCCACGAGCGACTGGAGCGGCGGCGACTCGCCGAGCAGGTCGCCGATCGCGACGCGACGGCGCTGCGCCTGCACGCGTCCGATGCCGAGCGCGAGAAGGGCCGTGGCGATCGGGTCGCTCCCCACCACGACCACCGCGTTGATCTGGTCGAGAGTCGCGCCGATCTCACGGCCCTCCTTCAACCAGTCGATCGGATCGGTCACGGACCGCCCTCGTACACCCAGTACGATTGCTTCGACTCGCGGCCCACACGCTCGGCCTCCTCGCGCGTGGGAAATGGACCGAGCACCACGCGGTAGATCGCCGACCCCTCTCTCATCGCGGTGACGACGCGTGCGTTCTCGTTCCCGACCCTGATCTGCGCCGCGAGCTCCCGCGCCCGCTCCGGCACGAGCAGCGCCGCGAACGACACCGTGAAGCCTGTCGGCCGCTTGACCGCCGTATCCTTTGGCACCGGCGCGCCCGCGCTGTCGGGACGTGGCAGAGTTGAGTCGCCGGCAGCTCGGGCGGAATCTGAAGGTCCGGCGAACTCCACCGGCTTGTCGAGGGCCGCATCGCGCGGCCGGAATCCCGTCCAGCGGAACGGATACCAGAAGTCCGCGGCGCCACCCCTCGCGCGGGCGAGAGGCTTCAGCGTCTCGCCCTGCACGATGATCACATCGTCGCCCTGGGCCGTCGCTATGCCGCCATCCGGCGCCACGAACGGCAGGTCGGACCGCCACGCCGTGGGCACGGCCCCCACCACACGATTGTCGCTGAGCGCGATGACGACCGTCGAATCGGTCTTCGCCGGATGCGCGAGCAGATAGCGGCCGAGGGGGTCGATGCGAAGGTCGTCGATGGGCCGCCCGAGGTCGATCGTGCCGCTCACCTTCTCACCGCGATAACGATCCACCACCTGGATCCCCTTCGCGTTCTTCGTGACGACGAAGACCCGGTCGCCGCTCGGCGTGGCCGCGAGCAGCTCCACGGGGTCGTCGAGGGTGATGCTCGGCGTCTTCTCCATCGTGCGCGTGCGAATGCCGGTGAGCTCTCGCTCGGCGCTCAGGTAAAGACGGTCGCCCACCTGGGTGCGCAGGGTGCGGTCGACCTTGGGCAGCACGACGGAGTCGACGATGTCGGTGGCGGGTGGCCGGAGCCGCCAGACAACGGAACCGCCCTTTCGCTCGCCGAGGACGAGCAGCGAGCCATCGTTTTGTGGGAAGATCGCGCGCGCCGCGAGGGGCGGCTTCCACTTCCAGGTGCCGCTCTCGGCATAGCGCTGCACGCTGCCGTCAGGGCCGATGGCGTAGATCGTCGAGCCGTCGGACGAAGTGATCGCCGACAGTTTCGCGCGGGACACCGTGGCGGCGCCCCCCTGCCTGAAATCGATCCGGGCGGGGAATCCGCGTGCGTCGACGTACGCGATCTCGCCGGCCTCGTCGTCGAAGGCGAGGACGCGGGTGGGCGCCGGTGCCGCGGACGCGCTCCACAGCACGGTGTCCAGGCGCGGATAGGCGTACACGCGCGCCGAGCCTCCGGCGCGCGGAATGCGCAGCACGAGGT
>JALYXJ010000064.1 GCA_030947165.1 Gemmatimonadota bacterium | reverse complement strand
GCGCCCTGGCGGTGGCTACCACGAGACGATCACTCGCTTCTATATGTGGGCCGTGCGACGCGAGCTGATGGCCGACCGCTCGACAAATCACTGGCCGAGCTGGCGAACGACATCGCCGTGGCGCTCGCCGATCGAGCGCTGCCGCTCGAGTACTGGTCGCGTGAGCGGCTCATGTCCGCGGACGCCCGAGCGGGGTGGGTCGAGCCGGATCTCCGGCCGCTCGACTGAACCGCGTCGCCGCGCGCGAGGCCGAGACGCTATCGACTGAGCAGCTCGACGATCGCCGGTGAGCTGTGCGGCGTGAACTCGGAGTACTCGACCAGCGCTCGGCGGGCGACGTCGAGCGGCGTCTCACCGCGGTGGTTGCGTGCGTCGCGCGGCGCGCCGCGTGAGAGGAGCGCTTCGACGGTCGCGCGACGCTCGCGCCACGCCGCGGCGTGGAGTGCGGTGTCGCCGCCCTTCGTCGGCGCGGCGATGTCGAAGCCGAAGTTGAGCAGGATCCGCGTGCCCGCCGCGTTGCCGGCCCCAGCGAAGGTGACGAGCAGGTCCGGTCGCTGCGATCGAACCCGCGTGATCAGCGGCGGGTCTCGCACCACCATTCGCTGTGCTCGCGCCTCGTCTCCGGCCGCGATGGCGCCGAGCCAGGCGGCGTCACCGTCGAGGATGACGGGGAAGCCACGCTGCTCGAACAGGGTGAGGACGTCGCCCCGCCCCGCGGCCGCGGTGATCGCGTACGTCGACGTCCCATCCTTCGCCGGCAGCCTCGGATCCGCACCGTGGTCGAGCAGCAGCATAAAGAAGCGAAGCGCGCTGTCGCGGCCGATTGCATGTTGCAGCGAGCGCCGCCCCCAGTGGCTGACGTCGTTGGGATCGGCGCCGTGCTCGAGCAGCCAGACGGCGCCGTCGTAGTCGGTCCAGTCGATCTTGCGTGCGAGCATCGTCGTGAGCCCCGCCTTAGCGAGCTTGCCGCTCTCGACGATCATCTCCATGGCGCGGTTGTCGAACCCTTCGGGCGAGTGATACTCCGTCTCGCCGTCGTTGGGATCCGCGCCGCGGTCGAGCAGCAGGCGCGTCATCTCCGGATGATGCGCGACGCCGGCGGCGCCGTACAGCGCGCTCTCGAACTCCGGCTTCGGCTGATGCTCACCTTCGTGGAATCCTGTGTTCGGGCTGGCGCCGGCGTCGAGCAGCGCTTCGGCGGCGCGCACGATGCCGTCGGAGCGCGTGCGGTCGAGGCGCAGGTACCGCGAGAAGCAGAGGTGGGTGAGGGCGTCCCAGCCGTACGGGCCGCCCTTGCTGGTCGCGCTCGTGCGGTCGGCCTCGATGAACCGGCGCACAGTGGCGTCGTCGCCGAGAATGGCCGCGGCGCGGATGTCGGCGGTCGCGACGTCGGGATGCGCGGCGCGGATCGACTCGGCGCGCTCGAGGGTGCCGCTCTGATGCCACGCGTCGCGTGGTACGCACGCGAACTTGATGAACTCCGCGAGTGGTTCGCTCGCCATCGGTCACCTCGTCGAATCGCGATCTAATCTAGCGCGCTGCGCGTTTTTCCGGGCCGGCATTCGGTGCGCGGCGACATCGCGGCCAGGACGGGCGAGCGCCGACTGCCGAATCGATCGCGTGTCGCCGCTCGGACTGGTGCCGCCAGACCGCCAGACCGCCAGACCGCCAGACCGCAAGCCCTCACACCCGCTCGTACTTCCAGTTCCGACCCTTGCCCTCGGCCACCCACTCGACCGTCTGCGCGACGCGCTTCTCTTTGGTCTCCGGCCGCTTGGCCTCGTCGATCCACTGGATGTACTCGCGCCGATGACTGGGCGGGAATGCCTCCCATGTCGCCACGGCTTTCTTGTTCTTCACCAGCGCCGCCTTGAGCTCGGCCGGCACCTTCGCCTCGGGCTTCGGCGCCTTCTTCGGCCGAGACACCGTGATCCCCTCGTCGTTCAGCTTCATCGCCCGCTTGATGAACGCCGTCAGCTCCTTCTTGCTCGGCAGGTCCTTCACCGTCTTCAGCTTCCCGTAGTTCCCCATCGCGTCGCCGCCGTTGTTCCGGTTCGGGGCGACGCCTTCGATGAGCGAGCCTTTCCAGAAGCCGAAAATCGCGTGCTCCTTGAAGGCCGCCATGGCGCACATCATCTGGCCCTTGTAGTCGAAGTGCGGTGACGACCACTTCATCGTCTCCTCAGCCTGCGGACAGGCGGCGTGCACGACCTCGCGCAGGTGAGTGAGGATCGGCTTGGCAAAGTCGGCGGACTTCGCGATGTAGGCGTCGACTCGTGGATCGCGGGTGCCCATGGGGTTCCTCCATCGGGGCGGGACGCCAAGCTATCTCGTGCTGCCTCGGGCGGGCAAGCGGGTCGGCGCTCGATGTCGCTGTGGTCGTCGTCGGGTCGGCCTCCCGCTTGGGGGCGCCGATGCCATTCCGGCGAACGGCCGCGGTGCCGAGCACCCTGCGCCGCCCGCGCCCGCAGCGTGGCGCGACCATCCCCCGACGAGCCCAAACCAGACAGGACCCGGCGAGACCGCGGCGTTCCGTTTGAGGCCGTAGCTCGTCTATTTGGCGCCTTCCCCGCCTTCGGAGTCTCATCAGGTTGTCCACCCGCGCCGTCCGCGTATCCGCCCGCCAGGCGGGTGCCCTCCCTCGCATCGTCTGCGTGATCGCCCTGTTCGGGCTCATCGCGGCGCTCGCGGCGGCGTCCTCCCTCCCTGCGACTGAGCTGGCGTCGTCGCACCAGCAACTCGCCGTGGCCACGGGCCGGATCGAAGGCGAGGTGACGATCTCCACGACCCTCTCGGCGCGCCGTCCGCGCTTCCGTATCTACGCGGACCCGGGGCCGGGGTCGCGTCCTCCGGCGCCGGCGCCCGAAGCAGCCGAGATTCGCAACGTCGTCCTGTACCTCGAGCCCGCCCCCGCGCTGGAAGCCGGCGCGGCGACGCACGCGACGATGCGGCAGGAGGACGAGCGGTTCGCGCCGCACGTGCTGCCCGTGCTCGCCGGCACGACGGTCGACTTCCCCAATGGCGACGACGTCTTCCACAACGTCTTCTCCCTCTCCAGCGCAAAGACCTTCGACCTCGGACGCTTTCCGAAAGGGAGCGCGAAGTCGGTGCAGTTCGATCGAAGCGGCGTGGTCCAGGTGTTCTGCCACATCCACTCCGACATGAGCGCCGTCGTGCTCGTGCTCGACAATGCATTCCATACCGTGCCCGCCGCCGATGGCCGCTACACGCTCGAGGGCGTGCCGCCGGGCGAGTACACGGTCGTCGGCTGGCACGAGCGCATCAAGCCGATATCGCGCACGATTCGTGTGAGAGCCGGCGAGACGGCTCGGCAGGACTTCAACATCCCGCTCCCGCGTGGCGGCGAGACGGTTCCGTAAATGTCGTCCGGCCTGCTTCCTGTCGTCCTGAGCGCAGCGAAGGACCTGCACGTGCGGAACCTTCGCTGCGCTCAGGACGACATTCTGGCTCGCTACACTCGCTCCCGCGGATGACAGCGTGACCATGCGCGACCTCGTCCGTCGCCTGCAGCGCACTCGACTCGGAGTCCGCCTCGCGGTGCTGAGCGCCGTGCTCGCGGCCGCGGTGATCGGTGGCACCTTCGTCGCGCTGAGCGTGCAGGTGCGGCGCAGCACGCGCCAGCTTTTCGCCGACGAGCTCAGTCGCAACCAGCGCACACTCGTGGCGCTCCAGGCGGAGAATCG
>JALYXJ010000045.1 GCA_030947165.1 Gemmatimonadota bacterium | reverse complement strand
TCGGGTTGATCGTTCCGGGCGCCGGACAGTTCTACACGGGGCGTCCCGTGCCCGGAGTCATCGCATTAGGCGCGGCAAGCCTGGCGATCGTGTTCGGCGTGAGCCGGCGAGCCCCCGACGAAACGGTGCAGGTGACCGCGTTCGACCCGTTCGGGAATCCGTACACGTACGCCGCTACCCGGCCCTCGTCGAGTCGGCCCTGGCTCGCGCCTGCGCTCGTCACCGCGGGAGCGATCGGCATCGCCAGCGCCGTCGAGGCGTTCAACTACACGCGGCGCACGAACGACGATCGGCGGGTGGTCCTCGGCATCGTTCGCATGAGCAACGCACTCGCCCTGCGCGTCACCGTGCGATGATCGATGGCGCGCGATTCCGTTGTACATCGCCAAGTGAACAAGAGAGCCCCGCGCCGATGGCGCGGGGCTCGTTCGTTTCAGAGCGGCGTGCTGTTACAAGCCAACCGCCTTTGCGACGTTGATGCGACCGCGGCCGTAGAACGGATCGTTGCCCGACTGTCCGAGCTGATCGGCCGACGTCTCGATGGCATGCTTGATCTGCTGCGGCTGGCCCTTGCCCTGCTCGGCGACGAGCAGCGCGGCCAGTCCGGCGACGTGCGGGGTTGCCTGACTCGTGCCGATGTAGCCGGTGAGGCGGTTCCCGAACCTACAGGTTGTCAGGTTAGGCACGCCCGCGCTCGTGAGGCTGGCGATGCGGGTCTTGCTGCAGTACGACCACACCCACGAGGCGATGTCAGCGCCCCACGGCCACGCCGACCGCGTGAAGCCGTTGGCGGCGTCGGCATTTCCACCCGGGCCCGCAACACTGATCGCCGAGCGACCGAAGTTCGTGTAGTACGTGGGCTCGTTCGGATCGGAGTTGGCGAGGCGAGGTCCCACGGCCGAGACGCACACGACGTGAACTTCGTCGCAGTACGTCGCGTGGAAGTTGCCATCGTGGTCGAGATCCGAACTGCTGTTGCCGGCAGCGACCACGATGAGCATACCCTTCTTCTTCGCGTAGTTGAACGCGCGGTTGATCGAGGACAGGAACCGCCCGTTGCCCGCCTTGGTGAACCCGCCGCCGAGGCTCATGTTGGCGACGTCCGCGCCATGGTCGGCGGCCCAGAGCACGCCGAGCAGGACGCCGGTGGACGAGCCGCTCCCCGTCCGGCCGAGCACCTTCACGCCGATGAGCGTCGTCTTCGACGTGACACCCGCGAGCGCGAAGGCCTTGCTGCTCACCTGTGTGGCGACGTTGGTGCCGTGACCATTGTAGTCAGAGATGCGATTCCGCGACCCGAAATACGTCGTGGTGAGCGCATCGTCACTCGGGACAAACGACGTCGACCTCGAGAGGTCCACGAGTCCGTTGAGATCCGGCGCGTCGTAGTCGATGCCGGTGTCGAGGATGGCGACCGTCACGCCCGAGCTGCCGAGGTGTCCGGCGGCCCACGCCGTGTTCGCGCCGATGAGGCGCATGTTCCACTGCCAGGCATATCGCCCGGCCCCCGCGGGATTGGCCTGGCTCGACGCGTTGTCCGTCGCGACCGCCGATGCATCAGCCTCCGCCGCCGGAGCCGGCATGTCGAGCGCAATGTCCTCGTCCGCCTGTACCTCGGAGATGCCACTGGAGCTCGCCAGCGACGTCGCGGCATCGCTCGTGAGTCCGCTCACGACGGCGAGACCAGCGCCATCATGAACGGTTTCCACAGCACCCCCAAGCGCGGCGACCCGTGTTGCGAAGTCCTTCGAGAATCCATTGCTGTTGGCCAGCACGACGAAGCGGCCTGTGCTCGCAGCTTGCGCGGCGCGGGCGCCCGTTGGCGCGAGGAGCTCCGGGCTGTCGGCGGTGCAGCCCGCCAGCGCCAGGGCGCCGACGAGCGGGAGAAGGAGACGGACTGGACGCATGCGGTAGTACCTCGTGAGGGAAGACATGGAGGGACGGTCGTACGATGGCAATGAGTCGTCGACGTGGAATGAGTCGACATCGCTCACTCCACTTCGGCGTTCGAAAGAGCCCGGAGGCTCGAATTCCCGTCGAGGACTACGCGTGGCCGCGCCGATTGTCGCGCGAAACTACAAACTCGAAGGGGGTGTGAGGCAGCACACATTCCCTCCGAGGTGGCGCAAACTGTGGCCGACCGAGCCATCTGTCAATACACAGATGTTTTTCGGAGCACGGCGACCTGGCGAGCCCGGCAGCTCACCCGGCGCTATTCCCGAACCTCGGCGGCCGAAAAGCCCTTGGGATACCGGCCCCTAAGCTTCTCGACATTGCGAGCCGCCACCGAGCTGAGCGGCAAATCGAGACACCGGGCGGCGATAGCGATGCACCACAGCGCGTCGCCAAGCTCGTTGGCCACGGCCTCCCGGTCCAGCGGACGCCCTTGCATCAGGTGCTTCCGCACGTGCCCCAGCACCTCACCCGCCTCCTCGGCCAGTCCCGCCGCCGCGTCGAGGAGGCGCTGCTCGTCGGACAGCGACGGATTGATCGTCCGCGCAGCGGCCGCCTGATATTCGTCCAGCGTGGAGACGGTCGTCACGCGTAGGTCACGCGCGGGTCGGCCTTCGCGTAGGCGACGTCGGTGATCAGGTTCACGAGCACGAACACCGCGCTCAGGAACAGCACCGAGCCCTGGATGGCCGGTAGATCCCGGCGCGCGATCGCATTCACCACGTAGCGTCCGAGGCCCGGCCAGGAGAAGATCGTCTCGGTGAGGATGCTTCCCGTGAGATAGGCGCCGAAGTCAAGACCCAGCACCGTGATGATCGGGATGAGCGCGTTGCGCAGCGCGTGTCGCCCGATCACCAGCCCTTCGGCCAGCCCCTTCGCTCGGGCGGTGCGCACGTAGTCGGCGCCGAGGGCATCGAGCATGGAGGACCGCGTCATGCGCGCAAGGAAGGCGATGGAGCGCATGCCGAGCGCCAGGGCGGGCAGCACGAGATAGCGCGCCCCGCCGAAGCCCGACGGCGGCAGCCAGTGCAGCGTGACGGCGAAGAGCAGGATGAGCAGGAGCCCCACCC